>JADGCR010000469.1 GCA_015228895.1 Magnetococcales bacterium | reverse complement strand
AAAAATGGTTGCCGCTGTTTTTCGGGTAGTCTTGACACACACAACTATAATGGCTTTTTTGCCCCCTGGAAAGGGGAGAATGGCCTTGGGCGGGAGGCGGCGTCCGTTCGAGCGCAACCAATCGGTTGTCTGGTCAGGGAAACGGAAAGTGCTTGCAAAGCATCTCGGAGGATTGTGTCATGACATGTTTTGATCTTGATGGCGGTGACAGGCGATATCTTCATCTTGGTTGTGGTTCTGTCAACATTCCGGGTTTTTTTCATGTCGATATCTTGCCTGGCGACCACATCGATCAGGTCAACCGGATCGACAGACTCGATTTCATCGCGGACAACTCGGTCAAAATGATCTATTGCAGCCATGCGCTTGAGCATTACGGACGGTTTCAGGTCGTGGATGTCCTGAAGGAGTGGTATCGCGTCCTGCAACCCGATGGCGTTTTGCGTCTGGCCGTGCCGGATTTCGCGGCCTGCGTGAAAATTTATTATGAGCGGGGATTGCGGGATGGGTTGTCGGGTCTGATCGGCTTGGTGTGCGGTGGCCAGAGAAATGAGTATGATTTCCATCGGATGATTTTTGATGAACCCCTGCTGACCCGTCTGTTGCTGCATGAGGCCCGTTTCCGCGAGGTGCGTCGCTGGGACTGGAGAGAGACGACCCACGCGCACATCGACGACTATTCCCAGGCCTATCTGCCCCATCAGGACAGGGAAAACGGGCAATTGATGAGTCTGAATCTGGAGGCGGTCAAATGATCCCGGTCCGAACCGTTGCGTACCGCCACCCGTGACGCTCCGGAGGAACGGCTTGCGTGAATCAGGGGGTCGCACGGGATCTGGAGGGGATGGGGGCGAAGCGCTCGCCTCGGTGGAACGGATGCGGGCGATCCGCGCCACGGGCCCGGATCGCCGCGGGCATCGCCGCGCGGCTCGATTCGGGAGTTGCGCACGTTCCGCCTGCGGGCCGTGGTGGACTACTTGAGCAGTACCCGCACGTTGGTGGTCAAGGGGAGGCTGAAGTCGTTGGAGGCCAACACCACCCCGTCCTGGGTGCGGATGAGCTGGGCGTTGACATAGATCCGGTTGCGGGCCGTGACGTAACTCCCGGCCAGAACCGCGCTCACCTTGTGGGTCTTGCGGATCTCCTTGACCTCCTGGGAGAGGACGAACTGCCCCGACCCTTTTTTCAACAGGATCTCCTTGCGCAGGGCGATCTCCACCAGGGAGTGGCCCGCCTGGGTGAAACGGGAGGCCATCTGCCGGGCCAACAGGCGTCCCAACGGGGAGGTCTTCTCCAGATTGCTCTCATCCACGAAGGAGGCGGGCAGGATCACGGAGCGGTGGTCCAGCTTGTCCTTCAGGTCCGCGATCATCGCGTCCGCGGCCTGATGGGCCACCTCCGCCGGTTCCACGTCGGGGGTGGCGGTCAAGGGGACCGAGATCAGAGGGTAGGGCTCGGGCATCGAAGAGCAACCCGCGGGGAGCAGCAGGGCGGTCAGGGCCGCGGCCAGCAACGGGGCGCTCCGTCTGGAGGTCGGCTTGCGCATGCCAGGCGTCGTGACGGGGTTCATTGGGTGACCACCTTCATGTCGGTGCCGCTGTTCAGATTGAGCAGCAGGTTGCGGGTGTTGGTGCCCAGGGGAACCTTGGCGTCCACGGAGGCCAGCACCTGGCGACTGTTGAGGGCGATGATGCGGGAGGTGAAGTCCAGAGTCTCGCGGGTCTCGGTGTAGGTGCCGGTGACCACGGCGTAGGCTTTGTTGTCCTGGCTGATTTTTTCAATATCACGGGAGAGGATGAACTCACCCTGATTCTGGCGGATGGCCAGGGACTTGCGCAGTTTGGGTTCCACCACGGTGAATCCCTGCTGGGTGAAACGGGAGGCGACGTGATCGGAGATCAGGTTGCCCAGCTCCGAGGTGTTGTCCAGCATGTTCCGGTCCACGAAACTGGTCACCAGAATGGGTTTGCGCTGGTGGAAGGAGGGGTGGTTCTTGCGCAGCTCCCCCACCAGCGCGTCGGTCAAGGCGTGACTCATGCGAATCAGATCCACTTCGCTCTGAATGACTTGCGGTTCCGTGATGGCCGTCAGCTGGCTTTGCAGTTCGTTCAGGTACGCACAACCCCCGATGAGCGCAGTACACACCAGGGCAGCGAGAGTGGAGCGGATTTTTTTCATTGAAGTCGATTTCCTCTTGCAATTTTTTTGGCTTATTTGAACCCGTCC
>JADGCR010000468.1 GCA_015228895.1 Magnetococcales bacterium | reverse complement strand
CCAACACCAAACCAAAAAACACGGACAATACCCGCAACCCGGTCGTACTCATCATGCCCTTTTCGCCAGCCAGTCGTCTCATGAACCCCTCGCATCCAAACGGACTCTTCAGCGCAATCCGCCATGGGCATGCGTCATTTCCGCTACAGTCACGAAAACGACCTGCCGGCAGGCAACCGCCCAACATACGGATCGATCAATTTTTTTTTAGTGATTTCAACGGTAACGCCCGAACAGGATCCGCAACGCGTCCCTTGTAAGAAAAATATCACACCAGCGGGAAAAAAATATCACAATCCAGCTTGTCCTGCCAAGAGGTGACAAAAAATTTCTGCAAAAATCATTCGCGACCCTCCGCGCTGGCGCGAAACGCCTCCAGCATCTCCTCCAGATCCAGAGCGTACATGCGGGCCACATCCACCAGGGTATCCACCTCGGAGGCCAGACACTCCCCGCAATCGATGCCCCGGAGCGCCAGAAATTCCGCCAGACCGGCATGCTCCCGCATCAATTGGGCCATTTTCTTATTGACATCGATGACTCGTTCCATAACCAACCCCCGATCAAAAATAGATTGCCGACCAAACTTCCTTGCGCTTCCGGTCCGACTCTGCTAGTATAAGAATTTATCTTGGTTTTGATCATCAACTTCCATCTCACCGACTCCCAGGAGAGCATTCGTGACGAGAAAATTGACTCTGGGGGGAAAAGCCCCGCAAATCGGCAACAAGGTCTCCCACTCCCACCGGAAGACCAAACACGCCTGGTTGCCCAACATCCAAAAAAGATCCCTGTTCAGCATGGTGCTGGGCAAGAGCTATCGCATGACCCTGCCCACGGGAACCATCCGCTCCGTGGATAAAATCGGGGGATTGGACAACTACCTCTTGCAAGCCGCCCCGGAGACCCTCAACGGACCCATGCGTCGTCTGCGAACCATCATTCAGGCGCAAGTCGCCGCCCAAGCCAACCAGGGCTGATTCCCCTCTCCAAACCGCCCCCACCGCTCCCGGACCCGCCGGAAACGGTGGGGGATCTTCTGTTCATGCCAGTCCCAGAAAAAACGGCATCAGGCGCGTCCCCGGATCAAACGTCAGGGAGGCGCTGGTCAGCAACCGTTCGTCATACGTCGCGTTGTCGTCCGGCTCTATGCCATGACCCAGCAGGGCAAACGGGACCGGACCCGGATCGTGGGTCTTGGTCACCAGGTGGGTGGGATGGTCGGGCAAGGCGAGGGCGCGAAACGGTCCCTGCGCCTCCAGAGCCTCCAGGACCGGCCCCACCAGACGGGCGTCGAAATCCTCGATGGCCTGCATTTTGTAATCCAGACGCCCCGCGTGTCCCGCCTCGTCCGGCGACTCCACATGGACAAACATCAGGTCCCGCTCCCGGAGACCCTCCAGACAGGCCCTGGCCTTGCCCTCGTAGTCGGTATCGATCCACCCCGTGGCCCCCGGAACGTGCAACACGTCGAAACCGATATGGGCCGCGATGCCGCGCATGAGATCCACCGCGGAAATGATGCCCCCGTTCAGGCCAAAACGGTCCCGGAAGGGGGGCAGAAACGGTTTTCTGCCCTGTCCCCACAGCCAGATGGAGTTGGCCGGTTTTTTGCCGTTGGCCACCCGCCGGCGATTCACCGGATGATCCGACAAAAACGCCCAGGAGTTCCGCATCAGGGCCTCGATGGGGCCGGCGTCGGGACCGGCGGGGAGCGTCCCCGCGATGGGACGATCCGAAATGTCGTGGGGCGGTCTGCTGGTCATCGCGTCGCTGCCGTTCCGCCATACCAGGAGGTGACGGTAACTCACTCCCGGATAGAACTGGAACCGCTCCGAACCCAGTCTCTCGTTGAGGGTGACGATGATCTGGCCGGCCTCGGCGGTGGAGATGTGCTCGGCGGAAAAATCCCCCATGACGGAAAAATCTTCCGTCAGGGTCACCAGGTTGCAGCGGAACGCCACATCCCCCGGACCCAGCTCCACCCCCATGGCGGCGGCTTCCAGGGGACTGCGACCGGTATAGCTCCGGGTCACGTCGTAACCGAGCACCCCCAGATTGGCGATGTCGCTGCCGGGATAGAACCCCGCCGGGGTGTTGAGGGTCCAGCCCCCCACCCCCTCCCGGACCATGCGGTCCAGGTTGGGGGTATGGGCGGCCATCAGGGGAGTGCGGCCATTCAAGGCGTCCAGGGGGCGATCACTCATGCCGTCCCCCAACAAAAAG
>JADGCR010000467.1 GCA_015228895.1 Magnetococcales bacterium | reverse complement strand
GGCCAAGGAAGAGACACCCAAAGAAGAGAAAAAACCGGAATGGGAAACGGTCAACAAAGCCTCCGCCTTGTGGGTGCGCCCCAAATCCGAGATCAAGGACGAAGAGTACAACGAATTCTACAAGCACGTCAGCCACGACTTCGAGGAGCCCCTGGCCCACATCCACGCCCGGCTGGAAGGGAAGTACGAATATACCGTGCTGCTTTATCTCCCCCGGCGCGCCCCCTTCGATCTGTGGGACCGGGACCGCAAACACGGGGTGAAACTCTATGTGCGCCGGGTCTTCATCATGGAAGGGGCCGAGGATCTCATGCCCCGTTACCTGCGTTTCATGCGCGGGGTGGTGGACTCCTCGGATCTGCCGCTCAATGTCTCCCGCGAGCTGTTGCAGAAAAATCCCGCGGTGGAAGCCATCAAAAAGGGGATGTGCGGCAAGGTGTTTTCCCTGCTGGAAGAGATGGCCAAAAACGATGCGGAGAAGTATCAAACCTTCTGGGATACCTTCGGCGTGGTGATGAAGGAAGGGGTGATCGAGGATTACGCCAACAAGGATCGGGTCGCCAGGCTGTTGCGCTTCTCCACCACCCATACCGACTCCAAGGTGCAGGACATCTCCCTGGAGTCCTATGTCTCCCGCATGAAAGAGCAGCAAAAGGCCATCTACTATGTCAACGGTGAGTCCTTCGACGCGGCCCGGCATCACCCCCATCTGGAGGTCTTCCGCAAAAAGGGGATCGAGGTGTTGCTGCTGTGCGACCGGGTGGACGAGTGGCTGGTGACCCATCTCCACGAGTTCGACGGCAAGCCGTTGCAGTCCGTGGCCAAGGGCGGTCTGGACCTGGGCGAGTTGGAAGGGGAGGAGGACAAGAAAGAGCTGGAAAAATATCAAGGGGAGTTCAAGGATTTCCTCGAACGGGTGCAAAAGAGTCTGGGGGAGCAGGTCAAGGAGGTGCGCGTCACCAATCGCCTCACCGACTCCCCATCCTGCCTGGTGGGGGGCGAACACGACCTGAGCGCCTCCATGGAGCGCATCCTGCGGGAAGCCGGTCAACCCACCCCCGCCGCCAAACGGACCCTGGAACTCAATCCCACCCACGCCCTGGTGGCACGTCTCAAGGGGGAGGAGGACGCGCAACGGTTCAGCGACCTGAGCCACATCCTCTACGATCAGGCCCTGCTCTCCGAAGGGGGACAACTGGACGATCCGTCCGATTTTGTCCGCCGTCTCAACGGGTTGCTGCTGGACGCCCGCTAGTTTCCCTGCCAGGGGGGAGGGGCCGATGGAACGGCCCCCTCCCCCCTGGCCGATTCAGAACAGTTCGAACCCGTCATCCTCCTGCGCCATCTGGCAGGACTCCTCCTCACCCTCCCGGCCGCCAAGCAGGGCGGCATGGATTTTCCGTTCGCTCTCCATGGTGTAAATGGCGCGCAAATCCTTGAAATCCTCCGCCAGCTTGGGACAATCCTGATCCATGGTCTCCAGCAGATTGCCGGAAATATCGTGGAGCATCGTGTCGAGCTCCTTGACGATCTGTCCGGTCAGCCCCTTGAGGGCAGTGTGAAAGTGGAGATCGGTGGTCAACAGCATGATCTGGTTGAAGGTGGCCTGGGTATCGGCCAGGGACTCGGAAAACACGCTCCCCAGATCGGCGTTGCTCATTTCAAGCCGCCGGATGGTCAACGGGATGCGGCGCAGCATCACCCCGGCGTTCATGATCTTGGGCGCGCCCTGTTCGGAAAAATCGCTGTTGATGGTTTGAATCTCTTCCGCGGCCCGCAGCAGATCCTCCCCCCTTTTGGCCCCTTCCTGATGGATGCGCCGGGCGATTTCCCGGATCGCCTCGGTGAGGGTTTCCAGTCTGCCGGGCCCCTTGGTGTTGATGTCGGTGGTCAGGGTGGCCAGGCGTTGCGCGGTCTTGTCCAGGGTTTCCATGGACTTGTGCGCCATGAAAAGGGTATTCTCCGTGTGGGAGAGGGTTTTGAGGATGTCCGACAGCATGGTATCGTCCAGGATGGGCAGTTTCAGCATGGCGTTGAGATGATAGGCCGACTCGACCACATCCTGCTGGAACGCCATGCCCACGTTGCGGGCGGCGAAGATGGTCTTTCTTTGGGATTCGGCCAGGTCCGAAATGTGGGTCAGATGCCCATGCATGGCCTCCACCGCCGTGACCAGATCGGTGGTGGTCTCCTGGAGCTGGTCGATGGTGATGCGGGTGGTCATGGC
>JADGCR010000466.1 GCA_015228895.1 Magnetococcales bacterium | reverse complement strand
GCAATCCAAAAAAGGCCGTTTGCCAGCTTGTTTGACTGTATCCGTGCTGTGTCCATACTACGATCAATCCCTGTCAAATCGACTCGTGTAGTCGTGGATGAGCGCCGGATCCTGCCGTTCCTTGACGAGAAAACAGTCACCCACAGCGAGCGTTTCAATGCCAGTACCCATGAAACAACGAAATGCATCTTCCGGAGCACCGACAATGGGTTCTCCACGCACATTGAAACTGGTGTTGACGATCACCGGACAACCGGTTCTGTCGCGAAAAGCACGAATCAGCGCGTGGTAGCGGGGGTTGGTGTCGCGATGTACGGTCTGGATACGCGCCGAGTAATCAACATGTGTCACCGCCGGCACCGAGGAGCGTGGCACATTGAGTTTATCAATGCCGAACAAAGCCTCTTCCTCCGGTTGCATACGGCGACGGTGGGTGGGATGAACCCCGGCCACCAGCAACATATAGGGGCTTTCCCCGTCCAATTCAAACCAGTTGCCGACCTCCTCGCTCAACACCGAGGGGGCGAAAGGGCGGAATGATTCGCGGAATTTGACCTTGAGGTTGAGTACCGACTGCATGGTTGGGGAGCGGGCATCACCCAAGATTGAGCGTCCGCCAAGGGCGCGAGGACCAAATTCCATGCGTCCCTGGAACCATCCCAAAGCCTTTCCCGCCACCAGCGCTTCGACACAGGCATCGAGCAGTGTCCCCTCATCCAGAACCGTGAAACGGGCTCCTTCGGCCAGCAGACGGCGTTCGATCTCCTTTTGGGAAAAGGCCGGGCCAAGATAGGCACCGCGCATGCTGTCGCGCCCCGGCACGAGTCGGCGCGGTTGATCGAGATAGCAGTGACAGGCGGCCAATGCCGCGCCCAACGCCCCCCCGGCGTCACCGGCGGCGGGTTGGATCCAGATGCGCTCGAAGATCCCCTCCCGCAACAGTTTGCCGTTGGCCACACAATTGAGGGCCACGCCACCAGCGAGACAAAGGTTGCGCTGTCCGGTCTCCCTGACCAATCCATGCGCCAGACGCACCACAACCTCCTCGGTCACCTGCTGAATCGAGGCGGCAAGATCCATGTGGCGCTGCTCGATCGGCTGTTCAGGCAGACGCACCGGGCCGCCAAACAAGACGGCAAAGCGCGCGTTGGTCATCGTCAGGCCAGTGCAATAATCGAAATAATTGAGGTTGAGCCGGAAAGAACCATCTTCCTTGATGTCGATCAGATGTGTCTTGATGGTTTCCACATAGCGCGGTTCGCCGTAGGGGGCCAGACCCATCAGCTTGTATTCGCCAGAATTGACCATAAAGCCTGTGTAATAGGTGAAGGCCGAATAAAGCAGACCCAGGGAGTGCGGAAAATGAATCTCCTTGATCAGTTCCAGGCGGTGGCCGCGCCCGATCCCCGCCGAGGTGGTGGCCCACTCTCCCACCCCATCCATGGTGAGCACCAGAGACTCCTCAAAGGGGGAGGGATAAAAAGCGCTCGCTGCATGGGCCTGATGGTGTTCGGTGAACAGGAGACGCGCGGGATCAAAAGCGGGATCGAACTGTCGCAACGCCTCCACCAGCATGCGCTTCTGGAACAGTTTTTCTTTGATCCAGACCATCATGGAGTGGCGAAACGAGGTAAAACCGCGCGGGGCAAAAGCGAGATAGGTTTCCAGAAGACGCTCGAACTTGAGAAACGGCTTATCGTAAAAGACCACATGATCCACCCCGGAGAGTCGCACTCCCGCCTCGGCGAGGCAGTAGCCAATGGCGCTCCTGGGAAATGTCGGGTCATGTTTCTTTCGGGTAAAGCGCTCTTCCTGGGCTGCAGCAATGATCGAACCGTCCACCAGCAAAACGGCGGCACTGTCATGGTAATACGCGGAGATCCCAAGAATACGCATCTGTGTAGCGTGATCCTAGAACAGGGTATAGATGAAGGGGGCCACCGCTGAGCCTTGAGTAAGGACGATCAGGCTCCCCAGCAGTGCCATCATGATGAAAATCGGCAGCAGCCAGAATTTTTTGCGCATCCACAAAAATGCCCACAATTCAAGAAAAAACGACATGGCGTACTCCTGCCTTGACTGGGTCAGAATGGATGTTTCATGCTCTCTGGCAACGGACCGGCGGGGTCGCGCACGATCCAGTAGCTCACGGTGTGGGGTTCCTGTTTCAACTGCAGAGGAGTCTGGCCCAGGATGCGCATCAACATGGCAATGGGGGTGACAACGAAAAAAAACAAGATGAC
>JADGCR010000465.1 GCA_015228895.1 Magnetococcales bacterium | reverse complement strand
CCCTTTGCGCCAGTCGAAACCGGCTTACGCCGCTGCGCGAAAACCGTTTCGCCCCCCCCTTCGAGGTCGTGGAGTGCGCCGACTGCCACACCCTGTTCCGTCCGGGCGGGGAGGAGTCCCCACCCCACCACCTCTTCGATGGCCGACCCCTCCTGCAAAAATTGCGTTGCTGGAAAACCCCCTGGCGGCGATTCGTCAATAGCTGCCGCATGCGCCAATCCCTGGGGCGGGACCATCTGTTGGGACGCCTGATGCTGCACATGTTCGGGCCCCATCCCCTGGCGGGCTGGTTCCGACCGGGTCGCGTCGGGCAGGGCGCACGCATTCTGCAGGTGGGTTGCGGCGCGGGAGAACTGCTGGTGGAATTGCACCTCGGCGGTTTTACCGAACTGACGGGGGTGGAGTCGCGATTGCAGGCCGATTGCCGCCTGGACGAGGGACTCTCCCTGGTCAAGGGGGAGGTGACGGAGCTGGCCGGTCCCTTCGACCTCATCGTGTTGCATCATCATCTGGAATACCATGTCGACCCGGCGGCCCTGCTGGCTCGGCTGCCGCCGCGTCTGGCGACGGAAGGCACGGTTCTGCTGCGCATGGCCCTGGCCGGAGCGGAAGCGTGGCGCGACCTTGGCGGGGCGGGGCAGCCCCCCCGGTTTCTGCCGACGGTGAGAGGGTTGCGCCAACTGGCGGAACGAACCGGTTTCGCCTTGACCCACGCGGACGAGGAAGAGGGCTGTTTTGTCTTGAGCAAGGCCGAAGGACGATGAACGTGATCAGGATGTGGGCGGTAATGGGGTTTCTGGCGGGATTGGCCGGGTTTTGCCCGGCGGAGGCGGCCCAAGGCAAGGGCACGCCCCTGCCGCCGCCTGCCGTGAAGGTGGCCACGGCGCAACGCCGCGCCGTGCCGGTGGAGGTCCGCACCATCGGCCATGTGAAAGCCCCGGCGACCGTGGCCATCCGACCCCGGCTGGATGCGGAAATCGTGGGGGTCTTCGTGGCCGACGGCGCCATGGTGAAGGAGGGGGATCGCCTCTTCGCCCTGGATGCGCGGGAGGTGGAAAACCGCCTCAAGCTGGCGCAGGCCAATCTGGCGCGGGATCGCGCCGCTCTGGTCAACGCCCGGCGTCTGCTGGAGCGGCAAACCCGCCTGGCGAGCAGCGAGGTCTCCTCACCGCAGAATCTCGACAAAGCCAAAGCCGATCTGGAGATGCTGGAAGCCTCCATCGTCGCCGACGAGGCCCAGCTCGATTCGGCCCGGTTGCAACGCTCCTACACCGAGTTGCGCTCCCCCCTGGCCGGACGGGTGGGGGCGGTCTCCCTGCAAAAGGGCAACATCGCCCGGACCGGCGAGGCCACGCCGTTGCTGGTCATTCACCAGATGCAGCCCATTCACGTCTCCTTCGCCCTGCCCCAGTTGCACCTGCCCGCCTTGAGAAGCGCCACGGAGGCCCTGCCGGTTGCGGTGACCATTCCCGGGGACGGACGGCCCGCCGTTCTGGGCAAGCTGGCCTTCATCAACCACGAAGTGAGCCGGGAGACGGGAACCGTCACTCTGGAAGGGGTCTTCGCCAACGGTGACGAACGCCTCTGGCCCGGACAACTGGTGGATGTGACCCTGGTGTTGCGCACCGATCCCCAGGCCCTGGTGGTGCCGACGGAAGCCGTCTCCAGCGGCCAGAACGGACCTTACGTCTTCGTGGTGGAGTCGGAAGTGGCCACACCCCGCCCGGTGCGGCTCGATCGGGTCCATGACGGTTTGGCGGTGATCGGCGACGGCCTGCGGGAGGGGGAGACGGTGGTCATCGACGGCCAGTTCCGCCTCACCGGCGGCATGAAGGTGACCCTCGAAGCCCCCGTCGAAAAGAAGCCGGTTGCGCCATGAACCTCTCGGAAGTCTGCATTCGCCGCCCGGTGATGACCACTCTGCTGACGGCGGCCACGGTCCTCTTCGGGCTTTTCGCCTACCGCCTGCTGCCGGTGGCGGCCCTGCCCAAGATCGAATATCCCACCCTGGTGGTCTCCGCCAGCCTCTCCGGGGCCAGTCCGGAAACCATGGCCTCCGCCGTGGCCACGCCCCTGGAGAAGCAGTTCTCCACCATTGCCGGCATCGAATCGATCAACTCCAACAATACCCTGGGTTCCACCCAGATCACCCTGCAATTCGAGCTGGACCGCTCTCTGGACGCGGCGGCCATGGACGTGCAGGCCGCCATCGGGGTGGCGCAGCGCTGGCTGCCGGAAGAGATG
>JADGCR010000464.1 GCA_015228895.1 Magnetococcales bacterium | reverse complement strand
GGCGTCCACCATCTCCTGTCCGGTTTTCAGGAACGCCTCGAAACGGTTGTGGATCGTCTCGACGCGGCGCGACCCTTCCTGATGGTGTTCCTCGTTGAACATCCGACCGAATTGGTCCAGGCCGGAGCGCACGCCCTGGGCGAACTCCAGCGCCTCCTTGACGGCTTCCCGTTCCCCTGTCAGGGAGGCGTCCGTCAAAAATTGTTGTACCGCGTTGACATCCCCCGACATTTTTTCCGCCAGCAGGGCGAAGGGAACGCTTTTGTCACGCACCTGAACCACCTGTCGTTCCACTTCCTTGAGTTTGACCAGTGAGACGCTGAAAGCGATTCCGACAATCAAAAGCAGCACGAAATAACTTAAGCCAAGCCGGAAGCCGATCATTATGTTATTCATTGTATTATCTTCCACCTGTCTTTTTGGTTGATCTCATGTTAATCAATTGTTAATAAGCGCACAGTATCAGATCGTGTCGCTTTTGTACAGTATATATTCAATAATATAAATAATTATCGTCTCCGTTTTCACGGGGTGTTGTCCGGTGGACGGGCGCACTCCCCATGGGACCCGGTCTTTTGCACACACTGGACCTGGCGCAGGGATTGATACAGGGATTGTCCCACCTCCTGGGAGGTGCAGCCTTGGAGCAGCATCAGCAGAGTGGAAAGCGCGGCGAGCAGGGGCATGGGTCGGGACTCCTTGTCGAGCGGTCTGTTCTTCGTCGGGGCGTCGCGGGTCGCCAGGGGCGGGCAGGGAACCGGGGTTTCCGGCCGCCTCCCGCGCCCTCCGGAAAGCGGGTGGATGGCGTTGCTCCCGGGCGCGGTGGCCGGACAGACCACAGGAGGGCGCATGGGCTATGAGTGCCGGGAGGCCAATCCCATGATGATGCGGTAATCATCCCGCAACCCTTCCTTGTTGTAGGGATGGCTGAAATCGCAGGGCAGGGTTTTGCAGTACGCCCCCCGGGTGACATAATCCAGGTTCAGGCGATAGATGTTGAGATGGTAGAAATGGTCGTGTTTCTCCGGCTTGCCGTCCCGAAAGACCAGAAAACGGTTGCGGTGGAAACGGTCCTTGACCTTGGGGTCCAGATAACCGAACTTCCCATACATTTCGAATCCCCCTTCCAGGGGGGGCAGATGATCGCTGACCAGAACGATCAGGGAGTCCGGGTCCAGCGCCCGCAGTTGACGCAAAAAGTCGCTCAACGCCTTGGAACGGTAGTGGAGCTGATTGAGGATGCGTTCCAGATCCCAGGGCAGATCGGGAGCCGGAAAGAGGGGGGGACCGACCTGGTTGCCATATTCGAAGGGGAAATGACCGTAGACGGTCAGCAGATAATTGAAGAAGGGCTTTTTCTGTTCCATCTGCCGCTTGACGAAGGCCAGGTTCTGCTCGTACATCGCGGCGTCATAGAAATATTTGTTCTCGTGGTCCTCCCCTTTGGTGAGATAGGTATCCAGGGAGGGGGTGTACTCCCTGGCGAAATAGGTGGCGTCGAAGCCGAGACCCCGGTAGGCCGGCATGGTGTTGAAGAAATCCGGCTTGAAACCGTTGGAGGCGGAAGTCTGATAACCGAAACGGCGCAATATGCCCGGCAGGCAGTAGGTCTCCAGGCCGGTGAAGACGTTGAATTCGATTTCGTCGAACTCCTGGAAAGCCGGCACGCCGCACAGAATCTCGAACTCCGCCTGGGCGGTGTAGCCTCCGAAGACCGGGGAGATGGAGAATCCCAGATGGGGGCTGATTTCCCTGGTGAAGTCCGGGTGCAAGGGGTGGAGCTTTTTCGGGAGGTTGGAGAGCAGGGTGGGGTCGAGAAAACCCTCCAGGACGATCATGTGGACGTTTTTGCCATTGGCCGCCTCCGGTCTCTCCAGGGTGGCGGGCAGTTTGAGGGCGAGCTTTTCCATCTCCCGGTAGTGGGCGATGTTGTTCATCGTGTCCCGTCGTTTGGCCTCGTTGTAGAGGGCGGTGACGAAGCGACCGTTGTACTCCACATTGACCACCGTGGCGTAATGAATCACCTCGATGGACAGGCGCGAGTAGAGGTGAATGAAAAAAGCCGGATAGAAAAACGGTCCCGCCAGCACGAACACTCCGGGAATCGCCAGCAGCGCCCCCTTGAGGGTGAAGCGCGTCTGCGTGGCCAGCAACGCCAGCAGCAGCAGGGTCCCCCCCCCCAGCGCCAGATTGACCCCCGGGCCGGCCACGCCGATCAGTTCCGGAATCTGGACCACATCGTTGAGCTTGGGAATCC
>JADGCR010000463.1 GCA_015228895.1 Magnetococcales bacterium | reverse complement strand
GGCCCCACCGTGCGGTTGGCCGGGCCAGAGACGTCCGCACCAATGGTGGCATCCAGGGCAGAAATGTTGGCATTGACCGAGGCACTGGTGGCCACCTGATAGGTGGAGGTAACATCCGGGCCGATGGCGTCGTCCAACGCCTCGACGTTGCGATTCACCGCCTGATCAGAGATCGCCCCCACCGTGCGGGCGGCGGCACCCGAAACCGCAGAACCAATCTCACCATCCAGGTCACCGATGGCCTTCTCCAGGGAGTCTCCATCGGTCACCACATTGTTGCTGGGATAGTTGGGCAGTTCGTTGCCGTTGCCCGACTTGCCAACGAAGGCTTGCAGGAAGGCGATCTCGGTGGAAGAAGAGGCACCCTGCTGCACCCAGACCGTGCCGTTGAAGGAATACTGCTTGCCCGCCGAGGTACCATCTTGGATGTAGAGGGCGTCGCCCTTGCTGGCGGTGTTGCTGTCCTCCACCAGGGTGGCCCCGGAACCGGGGGTGCCGGTGACGATGAAAACGTTCTTGTTGGAGCCGGTGATGTTGTCGAACAGGATGCGGTCGCCTTCCACCACGGTGACGCCATCGATGGTGCCAGCATTCACGGCAGTTTTGGTGGCGGCCAGGTCGGCATAGGCGGAAGCATCATACAACCGCGCCGGTTCCCGCCAGGACAGGCCCAACATGGCGGCGTCCATGTCATCCTTGCCCTGGACCCGCACCCACTTGTCGCTGCCGGTGCCGGTCTGCTTCTTGTAGTAGAAGAGGCCGTTGGTGGTGTCGAGATAGAGCGAACCGCGACCGGCGTCATCGGGGTAGCCGCCAGAGCCACCGGGCGCACCTTCGCCGGAGAGGACGTTGGCATTATTGATGTTGATGCCGGAGCGGACTTCAAACAAAGACGGGGTACCCATAACATGACCTCCTTTGGTCAATTGAAGATGCCGAAACGCACGGCCCTGATGGTCAGGGTGCCGTCGTGGCGGCTGGTGAGAAGCAGGTGAACATTGTTGCCGCTTTCCACCACGTCCAGGTCGTAGTGGAGCAGGCCGGTATCGCCCAACATGGCGAATTCGACAAAACGGACTTCGCTGCCTTTGCGCAGGCAGTTGATCTCGCTGGAGACCACCAGGTCGTTGGCCTCGTCAGTCACCAGCAGCAGCCATTTGACCGCCCGGTAGAAGACGGGCATGGCCGCCTGATCAACGATGGCGGTCTCCCCCTGGATCACCCCCTCCACCCGGATGGGGTTGGGGCCGAAGGGCCACTCGGTGGTGGGTTGCTGGATGGGCAGTGCGGAGAAGGCCAGGTGCTCTTCCTGGACCTGGACGTGGAGATCCTCCTGCTGAACCGGAATCAGGAGGGTGTCGCCACGGCTGGCTGGCGGGGCCGAAAACTCCAGCCGCTCCTCACAAATGGAGACCTGGATGCCTTGCTGGTTGACCGGGGCGTGGAGGGTCTCCCGCACCACCGCCACCCGGATGGTGGAGTCGGCCATGGCCTCACCCGCTCCGGCGGGTGACATCGGGCAGCACGGCGATGCGCCCGCTCATCAGGGTGGTGACCACCGGCGGACTGCCGGGGATCACCCGTTGCAGGTCATAGAAATAGGTGCCCGGATCCACCGCGCCGGTCTCGCTGGAATCCAGGTTCAGGACACCGTTGCCGGACTCCGACTCACTGCCCGGCGGAAAGATCACCCGTTTTTGCAGAACCGCCTGCTCGTCCGGGTCGGCGATCTCCCGCTTGAGGGTGAACCAGAGTTCATGGCCGGAGATGTCGATGGGTCTGCCGTCGCTCTCCGTGAAGGAAAAGCGCAGCACCTTGGTGTCCCCCCGGAAGAAGGGGGACAAAGTGGCGTTGGACATGGCTGTGCTTTCTATGGCGAAGGAAGACGATCCAGGGTCAGGAGTGCGGCACCCTGGCCATCAGCCAGGACATCCCGCACCCGGTAGGAAGCGGCATTGACGACAACTTCATCCCCCTCCAGGGGGGCAAAACCCAGATCCGCCAGTCGCAAATCCAGGGTGGTATTGGGCACCACGGTTTCCACGCCGTTGCTGCCCATGATGGTGAGGGTTTCCCGCCGGTCGTCCAGCACCCCCACCACCGCCACCCCGCGCCCCGCCAATTCCGGGCGGTTGCGGAGGGAGGGGTAATAGGTGACGGGAATGCCGAAGGCATCCCGGCAGGCCTGTTGAAGATCACCTACCGCCCGTTGCCAGTCGGTGGTCATGCGGCCACTTTCACCAGCACCCCAGGCCGAT
>JADGCR010000462.1 GCA_015228895.1 Magnetococcales bacterium | reverse complement strand
CCTCCCATCATCCGGACACGGTGAAATCCTGGATTCCCGTCGCCCCACGGACCAGCATTTCGGCTTATGCCCTGGAGGTGCCGGACGACTCCATGGAGCCTGAGTTCATGGAAGGGGAGATCATCATCGTGGATCCCACCATGCCCGCCGGTCACAACCGTTTCATCATCGCCCGCGCGGCGAGCGACAGCCGCGCGACCCTGAAACAGCTGATCGCCCATGGGGCGCGGCAATACATGAAACCCTTGAATCCCCGCTATCCCCTGATCGAGGTTCAGGGTGAACTTATCGTCAGCGGCGTGGTGACGGCCAAATACAAGGACTACCTTTGAACAAGGCGCCACAGGGCCCGGCTCCGCCTTTGCGGGTTCTCCTCCCGTGAAGTGTGGCGTTTTCAGGTCCGCCGGTCCCGATGCAGGAGGGTGCGCGCCACCCAGGGCAGGGAACGCCAGAAACGACGCGCCGCCACGATCCCGGAACGTTGGGTCAGCAGGGCTTCGAAGCGTTCCAGATAACCCTGACACATGTGGTCGGCCGTCAGCGGGAATGACGCCATTTGTCCGGTCCAGCGCTCATGGTCTGCCAGCATGCGGGCCAGGGTCGGGGCCAGGGTGTCGGGGGTGAACTCCAGCCCGAAGCCGGCGCAGTACTCCGCCATGGAGCCGCTGTTGACGTACAGCAATGGCAGGCCGCACAACGCCCCCTCCAGGACATGGTTGGGGCCGGCCTCGCAACTGGCGGCGGTGATGTAGATGTCGTGGCCGCGCAACTCCTCCGCCAACCGGTCGCCCGCGAGGGGCGGGACATGGCGGCTGTTCTGGAAACGCACTCCCTCCGGAAGCGGGCCCACATAGGTGAATTCCAGTTGTTCCGACCAGGGGGAGGTGGACAGCAGGGCGTCCAACCGCTGATAGAGGGCCATCCCTTTTTTGGGATGTGTGCTCCAGTGGTGGGTGACCAGTTTCATCCGCGCTCCCCGCGCCTCCCGGACCGGGGAGGGGTGCCAGAGGCGGTGATCCCCTCCGTTGAGGATGATGGAGCAGGGACGGTCGCCAAAGCCCGCTTCCCGATAGCGCTCCCGCACCCATTGGCTGACGAACACCGTGTGGTCTGCCACCCGGTTGGCGAGAATGCGGAAACGGTTGAACCGCTTCTCCGGGTCGTCCCGCGCCTCGCTGGTGTTGTTGATCCGGTGGAGCACCAGGGCGGAGGGGTTCCTGAAGAGCAGATAGCGCAGGATATCCCCGTGATCGAAGGCGGAGATCTTCAATTTCCGGTCCGGTTCCGCCAACAGGATGATGTCGATGTCGCGGGCGGTCAGGTCGAACACCACCTGGTGGCCCCGCGCCTCAAGAAAATCGGCCAGAGCCTTGCCAAACCGATTGCCTCCGCCCCAGGCTCCGGGTTGGAGGCGCATGCCGATACTGACTTTCATTGACACCCCTTTTCTGGTTGCCACGACGCTTCCGTCGCGGCATGGTCTCCGTTGGCGGGACTGTATCCTGATCGGGAAGCCAAATCAATGTGGAAACGGTGCGCAACGCTGGCAGCGTCGCCGGGGGTGTGGTAAAGTCGCCAATCGGTCGCTGCCCACAACCTCCCACCCCCAAGGAAACGTCATCATGTCCAAAGCACTCACCTATCTGGCCAAAACCCGCCCGGAAGCGGCGACGCATCTGCTTGGTTTTTACAAACACAGCGTCCTGGCCTTGGACGACAAGACCCGCCATCTCATCCAGATCGTCACCAAGGTGACGGTGGGCACCGAACGGGGATTGCGGCAGTACGCCCCCAAGGCCCTCAAGGCCGGAGCGAGCCGGGAGGAGATCCTGGACGCGGTGCTCATGGCGTTTCCGGCGGCCGGCCTCAACAAGGTTCTGGATGCCATCGAGATCATGCGGGAGATGGATCTGTTGCCAGAGGTGCCTGACGCGCCCCCCGCCGGGGTGGAAGAGCGTTCCCTGGGCGTCCTGGACGGGTTCCCCATTCAGCGGATGCAATGCGTCCAGACTCCCCGGGGGGATGTGATCGTCTATCGTCCCGATGGGGCGCGGGTGGTGGTCTACAGTGCCCGTTGTCCCCACTCCAAGGCCAATCTGTGCAAGGGGACCGACCATGGAACCCGGGTGGAGTGCCGGGTGCACAACTGGACCTTCGATCTGGCCACCGGCACCTGTCTGATGCCCGAGGGGAGCCCGGGACTGATGGCGATGGCCTCGGTGGTGCGGGAGGGGCAGCTCTATCTGCAGGGCTGAAAA
>JADGCR010000461.1 GCA_015228895.1 Magnetococcales bacterium | reverse complement strand
CCTCATTGCTCAACCGTTTTTCGGGTGGCAATGTGCTCTCCAAGGCCCGCTTTTTGTGGACAAAACGGGGTGCAAAATCGGCGGCCTGCAACGACTCTAAACGGCCACGAGAGATGGCATAGGGTTCTTTCAGGGTGATGTTGGCACCCCGCAGATAGAGATCCATGGCCATGGCGGCCCGGCGTCCCTCCCCGACGGCCCGGATCAGGATGTCGGGGCCGAAGGCGCAGTCTCCGGCGGCGAACACCCCCGGCATGCTGGTGATCTGGGTCTTTTCATCGTAGACGAAGGTTTGCCAGCGGGTGGTCTGGGGTTTTTCGGACTCCCGATCGATGCACGACAGGTCCGGGTCCTGGCCGATGGCCGCGATGATGAGGTCGAAGGGCAGTTCCTCCTCGCTCCCTTCCAGGGGCACGGGGCGGCGACGGCCGGAGGCGTCCGGTTCTCCCAGGGTCATGGTGATCACCTTCAGCCCTCTGGCCCGGCCATTCTCCAGCAGCACCTCCACCGGGGCGGTCAGAAAACGGAACTCCACCCCCTCCTCGTGGGTCTCCTCCTGTTCCACGGGCAAGGCGGGCATCTCCTTCTGGGTGCGCCGGTAGAGCAGGGTCACCTCCGCTCCCAGGCGGCGCGCCACGCGGGCGCAGTCCATGGCCGTGTCACCGCCCCCGATCACCGCCACCCGGCGTCCGGTCTCCACGGGTTCGTTCAGTACCACCTTGCGCAGGAAATCCACCCCGCCCATGACTCCGGGAGCCTCCTCGTTGGGCACCCGCATCGGTTTGGCCAGATGGGCGCCGATGGCCAGCAGAATGGCGTCGTAGCCCCGGGACTTCAGGTCGGCGATGGAGAAATCCCGGCCCAGTTTCTGGTTGTGGTGGACCGTGACCCCCTGATCCAGTATGGCCTGGATCTCCTGATCCATGATCTCCCAGGGCATGCGGAACCGGGGGATGCCGTAGCGGGCCATGCCGCCCAGGGCGGGCAGGGCCTCGAAGATCTCCACTCCGTGTCCGGCCTGACGCAGAAAATGGGCGGCGGAGAGACCCGCCGGACCTCCGCCGACGATGGCGACCCGCTTGCCGGTCCCGTCACCGGGTCGGGGGACGAAGGGACCATGGGCCAGATCGTATTCGGCGCTGAACCGCTTCAGGGGGTTGATGGCCACCGGTTCGTCCACCAGTCCGCGCCGGCATTGGGATTCGCACGGGTGGGGACAGATGCGGCCACAGATGACGGGGAGGGGGTTGCGCTGCTTGATGAGCCGCACCGCCGCCTCGAAGGCACCGTTGGCGATGTGGGCGATGTAACCCTGAATGTCGATTCCGGCGGGGCAGGTGGCCTCGCAGGGGGCGATACAGTCCCCGGCGTGGTCCGAAAGCAGCAGGTCCAGGGCCATGCGTCGGCTTTTGTTGACCTCCTCGCTGTCGGTGTGGATGACCATGCCCGCCCCCACGCGGGTGGAACAGGCGGGGAGCAGACCTCTGGCTTTTTCCACCTCCACCACGCACAGGAAACAGGAGGCGAAGGGTTTCAGACGGTCGTCGTGGCAGAAAGTCGGAATGTGGATCCCCTGGGCTTCGGCGGCCTCGCGGATGGTGGCGTCGGCGCGCACTTCCACCTGCCGTCCGTTCAGGGTGAGGGAGACTTGATCACTCATGGCATGCTCTCCTTGGTTAGGCCGCAAGAATGGCGTCGGGGTTGCAGACCTCCACGCACATGCCGCAGTTGATACAGATCTTTTGATCGATGATCCAGGTATCGGGTTGTTTCAGGGTGCCGGTAATGGCCTTTACCGGGCAATAACGTTCGCAGATGGAACACCCGGAACATTTGTCGTTCAGGATGGTATGGGTGATCAGCCCCTTGCACACCCCCCCCGGACACCGTTTTTCCTGCACATGGGCCAGGTATTCGTCCCGGAAGTAGTTGAGAGTGGTCAGCACCGGGTTGGGGGCGGTCTGTCCCAGGCCGCACAGGGTCGCGGTCTTGATGCGGGGCGCGAGTTCCTCCAGGGTTTCGATATCCTGCATGGTCCCTTCGCCGGCGCAGATCCGGGTGAGGATTTCCTTCATGCGCAGGGTGCCGATGCGGCAGAAGGTGCATTTGCCGCAGGATTCCAGCCGGGTGAACTCCAAAAAATAACGGGCCAGATCCACCATGCAGGATTTGGTATCCATCACCACCATGCCGCCGGAACCCATGATCGCGCCGGTGGCGTTGATCGCCTCATACTCGATGCTGGTGTCAAACAGGCTCTCCGGGATG
>JADGCR010000460.1 GCA_015228895.1 Magnetococcales bacterium | reverse complement strand
CCGATCTCGTAGCCAAAACGGTCGTTGAGAGCCTTCATATGGTCCACCCCCACCATGACGGTGAACCAGGAGTCCTGGGAGGGGTTGGCCAGGAGCCGGTTTCCCATCTCGAACAGATAGAAGCGATTGTGCAGTCCGGTAAGGAAGTCCCGGACATAGACGGTTTTGAGGGCGTTGTAGGTCTCCAGGTCGTTGACGCAGTGATCCACGCGACAGTAGAACTCCTCCACCAGAAAGGGCTTGCAGATGAAATCGTTGGCGCCATGCTTGATGAATTTGGCCGACAGGATGTTGTTGCCATAGGCGGAAATGCCGATGATCACGAGTTCCTGCTCGGAACGGGTTTCCCGGATGTGCTGAATCAATTGGAAGCCGTCCATGCCCGCCATTTGATAATCCACCAGGGCCATTTTGATCCGATCGTCCTCCCGCAGGATCTGCAAGGCGGCCTCACCGCTGGGGGCGTCGTGCACGATGAAGAGGCGACGTTCCAACAGGCTGCGGAAATGGGCGCGGGCGCTGCGGGAATCGTCCACGATCAGGACGTGGATGAAGCGGTTCTTGCGGATGCGATCCACCAGACGCACCATGTATTGCAGATTGTTTTCTCCCGCCTTGATCACATAGTCCACCACCCCTTTGGAGAGGATATCCTCCCGGTCGTCGGGGTCGAAGCTCCTGGAAAAGAGCATGACGGGGATGCGCAGGGCGAGAAGATGGTCCACGACTTCTCCCTCCATGGCATCGGGCAACTGGGGCTCGACCAGGGCGAGGAGAAACTGGCTGGGCGTGGTCTTGACCAGTTCCACGGTCTCCACCAGGGTGCGGGAGCGTACCACTTCACACCCCAGGGAACTCCTGATGAGATCCGCAAGCTGCGCCACGAACCCGTCGTCCGGGTCCACGATGAGCACCGGTGGAAAATCATACAAGGCACTGTCGTTTGCCATGGTCTCCATGTTGCCCGTCATCCAATCCCCTCGAAAATGATCATGCCAGCCCCTCCCCCACTCTTTGGGACAAAGCCGCCTTGATGAAATCGTCCAGGTCCCCGTCCAGCACCGCGTCCGCCGCTCCTTTTTCCACGCCGGTACGCAGATCCTTCACCATGCGATAGGGATGCAGGACGTAGGAACGGATCTGTCGCCCCCAGCCGATTTCGCTCTTGGCGTCGTTGACCACCTTGGCCTCTTCGGCCCGCTTGTCCAGTTCCTGTTGATACAGGCGCGCCTTGAGCATGTTCATGGCTTCGTCCTTGTTGCGGTGCTGGGAGCGGCCATTCTGACACTGCACCACGATCCCCGTGGGGAAATGGGTGATGCGAATGGCGGAACTGGTTTTGTTGACGTGCTGTCCACCAGCCCCCGAAGCCCGGAAGGTATCGATGCGCAAATCCTTTTCGTCGATGGCCACCTCGATGCTGTCGTCCACTTCGGGATAGACGAACACCGAGGAAAAGGAGGTGTGACGCCGCGCGGCGGCATCGAACGGACTGATGCGCACCAGGCGATGGACCCCGCTTTCGGTCTTGAGCCGGCCATAGGCGAACGCCCCCTCCACGCGGATGGAGACCGACTTGCAACCCGCCTCGTCGCCGGGCTGATAGTCGTTCATCTCGATTTTGAAGCCGTGGGATTCGCACCAGCGCAAGTACATGCGCAACAACATTTCGGCCCAATCCTGAGATTCGGTGCCACCGGCGCCGGGATGGATCTCCAGAAAGGCGTTGTTGATGTCCGCTTCGCCGGAGAGCATGCGTTGCAGCTCCAGCGCCTCCACCCGGCCCAGCATGGCCACGGATTGGCGTCCGGTATCCTCCAGGAGTTCCTGTTCTTTCTCCTCCATGGCCATGTGATACAGCTCGCGGGTTTCCTGGAGTTCCCGATTGAGGGCGTCCCATTCGCCGATGGTGGTCTCCAGGCGACTTTTCTCCCGCATCACCTCCTTGGCGCGGGCGGGTTGATTCCACAAGGCCGGGTCCTCGGAGAAGGCCGTCAGCTCCTCCAGACGTTTTTTGCCGTGATCGTAGTTAAAGATGCCCCCTCAGGAGAACCAGCTTCTCCCAAATCGCGTCAAAATTTTTTTGAATGTTTTCATCCATGGCACGCACCGATTAGACTGTATGAAGTGATAAAAATTCAGTATAACATAGCTGGTGGTTCCACGTCACCGCATTGCACGCATCCAAAACCGATTCGCTCAAAAAATTTCGCCGGGTACCGATCATGCCAAGCACCGAAGAGTTCACTCAGGAAAAAATCCTTCATCTTATTG
>JADGCR010000045.1 GCA_015228895.1 Magnetococcales bacterium | reverse complement strand
GAAAAAAGGACCACAGATTGGAGGCCTCGACATGGGCGGTCATGGAGTTGTGCTGGGCACTCTTGCCGCCCATCTCGACCACGGCCAGGATGCACGCCAGCAGGCTGATCAGGATGGCGATTCTTTTGTTGTGCTTGCCGCCCTCGCCATGTCCATGTCCGCCACCAGCCTCATGCACCATCTCCTCGGTTTCACGAATTTCCATGTCATCTCCCTGCGTTCATTGAAAAAAATTGAAATGTGAACGAACCGTGACGAACCGTTTATAAAAACGGAATCGGGAAAAACAACAACGCCGCGTCCGCCATGACAAACAACCCGGCAATCATGAAAAAGAGCGCGGGAAACAATAGAATCCCCAGTCTCACGGTCAGCGCCGTGCTGGCCAGAATGATGGAGAGTTGTAGCAGAATCATGGCGTTGCCATAATAGGTGCTGCTGGTGGACTTGTTCTTCTGCGCATCTTCGAGCTTTTTGGCCCGTTCCAGAAGTTCCTTTTTGCCCTCGCCGCTGACAGGATCGCTTTCGTAGGTGTCCGCAAATTTCTTCAAGGTGACCAACCGTTCCTTGATCACCTCCATCTGTTCCGGCGTGGTGGGTGGGGAGATTTTCAGATCCATTTCCAGGTCGTAGATCCGCATCTGGGTCATCGCCTTGCGCACGGCCTTGCCTTGATAGAAACTGTAGGTATTGGCGATGTTGATGGCATCGGTAATGGAATCGGAAGTGGTGTTGGACCAATGCAAGGTGCATATCGCCATGGGAACCGTGATGATTCCGATGACAAGTCCGATGATATCACGAATTTTTTCGTTATTGATCATATTTTTCTCCTGGCACCTCAATTCAGTGATTGATCTCGGTTGAATCGTTGACGTGCGGATCATAGCGCACTTCATGATCTCCTGCAACACAGGCCGCGCGCATTTAAACGAGGGTGTGCGGTTGCCAAGGGTTCGCCTCCTGGGCGTGTTGCGAGGCCAGCCACTCCAGCTCCTGGGGATGCGGCGTCCAGGCGACCTCCGGAGGGGGTGGGACCACGGGTTCAAAAGCGGGATCTCCCCCGGAAACCATCTCTCCGGCTGCCCGCAGGAGCCGCAATCCTTCATGGACGCTCTCCATCGCAACCGGAGCGTCCACCATTCCGGAGTCGTAAGTCAGACCAACCTCGACCATCCCGCCACGCGCGCCATCGTGCGACTCGAATCCGGCCCGGGCCGCCACCCGGTTGCCCGCCACCCGTGTCTGCTGCGGAAAAGAGACCTCGTCCAACAGCAGGGCGGTCACATGATGATCGGACAAACTTCGCAGGCTCCCGTCCGCCGTCTGAAGCTGCAACGCTTCGAAAGCGCCATCGCGCGCGTCGATCCTCTGGTCGTGGTTTTCATCCAGAGTGGCCAAAGCCGCCAGACTGGAACGGGTGCCAGGGGCGAAATATTCGGAAATCACCTCGGTGATGTTGTCGATCTTGCCGTTTTGATTCCGGTCCATCACCAGCAAGCCATCGCCGCCGCTCACCCAACCGCTTCGGTCCAACTGGCCATCGGCGTTCATGTCGAACCCGTAGGGCTGGTCGTCCTTTGAGGAGAGCTGCACGCCATTGCCATCCAGATCCAAAACCAGCGGATCGCCACCCCAGGCGTCGATGCTGGCCAGGACAGAACCGACATCGCGATTGTCCAGACTGGTATAATAAGTGAACGTGGCAGAGGAATTGCTGGTCAGTGAACCCACGTCGAAGGCGATCGAAATCCCCTGGTCCGCGGTATAACTCGTGCCCGCCGCCGCCGCGGTATCGTAGACCCCGGGGTCGTAGATGTTTTGAATCGAGAAGCCATTATTGGACTTGCCGTCGGTGGTTGATCCCGCGT
Source organism: Magnetococcales bacterium (assembly GCA_015228895.1). The sequence continues at coordinate 10,863 of JADGCR010000045.1, read as the reverse complement.
AACCCGAAGGATAGACCCCCACTTGAGCGCGCGCGTCATCGGAATAAAACAGGATGGTGGCCTGTGTCTGGGTCAAAGTCTGATAAGCGTCACTCGCGATGCTTTGGGCGCGGACCAGGGATTTGGTGGCCTCCTGATAGACCACCGTGTTGACCGTGGGGGTGGATCCCCCTTGATCCACGGTATTGTCCGGGTCAAAGGAGCGCATAAAACGGACCTGATCAATGGTCGCGCCACTGAAATTGGTCAGAGTCACCACATTGCGGAAAAAACGGGCGTTGACATCGAAACAGATCTCCTGTTGAATCCGCAGGGTGGTGTCCAGCTCTCCGGTCAGGCTGGCAGAAAGCGTATCCCCCGCAGAGGTGTTGGTCAGGGAGGTGATCGCAATGTTCGACCCCCCGGCCAGGGTCGAATTGGTGCCGATTTTGGGGGTTCCCGCGGTGTAATACCCGGCTGTCCACCGCTCTTCCGGAGAGCCGGGCAGAAAAAAATCGATGGCTGAACTGACGCCCTGGTTGAAACCATCGTGATCGAAACTCATCCCCACATTGGAACGGACGGCGGTTCCCGTAAAACCGGCCGGTTTCGCGCCGGAAGTGCCGAAGGAACCCAGGGGGGCGATGCCCAACTCGATGTAGTTCCCACCCAAAAAAATCTCCCCTCCGGCAGAGGCGCTATGGCTGCCGGGCAAGGTCGATGGGTTGACCGTCATGGCGAAGGTCTGTCCGGAGAGGGAGCCTGTGCCATCACTGACGGAAAACGTGAATGCGTCGTTTGTGGTGGACTGGCCATCGTGGTTGTACCACATGGTCAAGCCTTCGAGATCCGACCTGGTGAACGTGTCGCCCGCCCCCAGCTGGGTTCCGGCCTTGGTCAAGGTGCCATGGGCCGGTGTGGCTGTGATGGTATAGACCAGGGATGCGGCCGCTGTTTCCACGTCGGTCGCGGCCAGTTTGGCGGTTGTGATCACCGTGTTGCCCCCGGAATAGAGTGAAACCCCGGTATTGACCGTCAGGGTGGGCAGATTGTTGGACGAGTTGACGGCAATCGAAAAGCTTTGTCTGGCGCTGGCGTTGTCAACCTCCCCATTGTCGCTCAAAAAGACGGTGACCGTGGCCGAACCCACCGCGTTGGAGGCCGGAGTGTAGACCAGGTTCCCGGATGCGTCGATGGCGGGCTGAACACTGAAAATGGCATGATTGTCGTTGCTGACGTTGAAGGCAAGGGTTTGCTCCGATTCGTTGTCGGCCCCCCTGGAGATGGCGGTCGCCCAGCCGCTGACCGTCTGCGCTCCGGCATTGTTATTGACGGATTGATTGGCTCCCATGGTGAAAAGCGGGCGGTCGTTGACCGAATTGACGGTAATCGTGAAACTTTGAGTTGCACTGGTATTGTCGCCATCCCCGCTATCGCGGACCGCAGCGGTCACCGTGGCCGAACCAAAGGCGTTGGCAGCCGGTGTGTAGGTCAAGGTGCCCGCCGCGTCGATGGCAGGTTGGAGAGCGAAAAGAGCGTTGTTGCTGTTGCTGGTGTTGAATGATACCGTTTGCCCCGCTTCGTTGGCGGGTCCGCTGGCGATGGCGGTGGCCCAACCGGCCAGGCTTTGCAGCCCGGCATCCTCGTTGGTGACCTGATCGTCGCCTTTGACGAAGGATGGCGGGTCGTTCACGGGTTGCCAGGTGATCTCCACGCTCCCCCTGGCCGTCAGGACCCCGCCACTGCCCGTGGCGCCCAAATCACTGACCACAAGAGAGAGACGATCCGTACCGAACGCATTGGCTGTGCCCTGATAGGACAAAACCGACAGGGCGTCGTTGATCGCACTCCTGGTACCGGAAAAGGCCAACGCCGCGTGCGCCACACCACTCCCTTGCGTGAAAGTCAAGTCGTTGGTGCGCGCCAAGCTCAACGTGCCATGCTCGACCTGCAACGTCATGGCCAGGATGGTGGCCTCGGCGTCATCCACCCGAATCCCCCGGATGGACAAAACCGAGTCCTCCAGCCCGGTCTGCGCCGTCGGCAGCACCAGAACCGGAGCGGTATTCTCCCGGAGAGGGACCACCTCATCCTCTCGTTGCGCATCGGTCTCCGACGTCCTGTCGCTCTCCTCGACCTCATAGGGCGCGGCGACCACGATCACCTGCCCGGTCACCAGGGGATCCGTGACCGGAATCGTTGGGGGTGCGACCGGCGTGTCCATCTCCCGAAGCGTGATCAAACGGTTCTCCGGGGGGAGAGTGTCCCCCGGCGGAACGACGGGAGGAGGGGAGAGGTCCGGCAATTCCGGCGTGCGGGTCGCGACGCCACCCGTATCCTCGGAGGGTCGCTCTGGCGGCTGCGATACCGGTAAAGGCGCGGAGTCGATCTCCGGAGTGGACGGATCGGAGGGAATGGGAACCGAAGCGTCGCTGGCCAGGGCGGCGAGCGTCATGACATATTCCCTGGAATCCGACAGGGCGTCGCTGGTGGTGAGACCCTGGGCCAGGGCGGTGGAAAAACTTTGCATCCAGGGAGAAAAGGGCCCGGCATCGCCATTCGGGGCCGACTCCGCGAGCAGCCGTTCCAGGTCGTCGCCTGACGCCATGGCCGCCACCATTTGCTCCTCGCGGCTCATGGGCTGGGTGGCGTGTTGCGTCAGCTCCAGCGCGAGGGTCGCGGTGTTGCGGGCTTCCTGCATGGCGAGGGGGAAAGGGGTGCCCCGTTCGAGCGCGTGGGAAAGCGTGGCGATGAAGGCCGCCCGTTCCTGAACCTCTGCGGACGTCATCCCATCCAGCATCTGCCGCGCATCCTCGCCCGACGCCAGGGCCTGGACCAGACGATCCGCCGATGACAGGGGCAGCGCGTGCTGTTTTTGCAGAAACGTCAAGGAGTGCTGCATCTGCTGCGCGCCGAGTACCGCCATGCCAGGGTCGGCACCGTTTGCCAGCGCGGTCAGAATCCCCTCTGCGCTGCTTTTCTCGCCCCCCGCGTCGGGCATGCCAATCCCGCCCATGGCCGCGGCGATCTCCTGTCCGCTGGCCAGAGCCGCCGCCAGTTTTTCCGCGGGAGAAAGCTTGACATGCTGCGCCGTGGAGAGTTTGTCGTGGGCGTCGAGAAACCGGGAGGCCAATGCCAGGGCTTCGCGCAGGTCCATGCCCTGATTGATGGCATTCTCGAAGACCTTCATGAACAGAGCGCTTTGCTCCGGATTCATGGCGGCGACCAGCGCCCTCAAAGCCTGGTCGGCCTGCTGCAAGCCGGTGGCGAGTCCGGTTGCCAAACCGTCCGGCGTATCCACCGGAACCACTTGCCGGACGCTCATCTCCTCGACCGACGCGCGATGATGATTGGCCGATCTGGTCGCGGCAGCACCGCCTTCACCGTTGTGCAAGGCCTGTTGCAGCACGGACGGGAAGGTGTTCCGGTCCTGTTCCCCGCCGACCTCGGCCAACAGCTCCGCCAGCCCGTTCCCCCCGGCCAGAGCGGTCTCCAGGGTTTGCACGGGATCCCCGCCACCACTGCGCAGACCCTCCAGGGTGTTGGCGGTGGATTGGACCAATCTTTGGAACAGGTGTTCCGGGGTCGCCCCCCCGCCCAACCCGGTCAGAAACTGGTCGATGATTTCCCGCCCCAGGGCGGTCGCCTGATCGGCGGAAACGCCCTGCCTCGCGAACAGGTCGATCAGCTCCTTCCGACTGGCGGTCAAAGCCGTGCCGTCACCGTTTGCGAGATGCTCGATCAAGCCGGCAAGCCGGGTTTCCAGCTCCACGTTCAATGAGGCAGTAGGCATGGGCGCGCGTGGTTCACCGAAAAATGGTCAGTAAAGTCTGTCGCTCGACTGAAGGCGGCGATTTTCCAGACAAGTCAATCAGATGAGATGAGGAGATCTCCGGGATTGCAAATCGTACCAGGAATGTGTTCGAATTTCCAGCAGATTGGGGGCTGTCCGGTGATGAACGCAATCTGTTGGCCATGTGTTCCGAAGGCAATTTTTTCTCCTGATCTTGCCTGGCCGCACCATTTTGCATATCATCCCCGGATGGTCGCTGCCGAGAACGCGACCTCCATCGCAAGTGGTGCCGGGTGTCAAATCAGGGCACGATGGATTGTTGCCACCAACCTTCCGACACATTGTCTTCATCCTCGTGAACCGGAGATTTAACCTCATGTCGATCCCATCCGCCAACTTACCGAAAAGCCACTGGTTCCTGGTTGTCGTTGTTCTCCTCACCGCCGACCTTCTGTTCAACCTGCCCGATCTTTGGGGAGACAAACTGCCCGCATGGATGCATGCCGAACGGTTGGTCGAAGCGCTGATCATCCTGTGGTGGTACGGGGTGGCCTGGGCCATCGTGCGGGGTTCGGACCTGTTTGTTTGGCAAAGGCTGTACGGCATCGATACCCCCGGCGTTCCCAGACCACGTCGCGAGTTGACCGACATATACGATATCCTGGTCTATGTGGCCATCACGGTCGTCATTCTTGTCGAAGTGTTTCACCAACCCATGTCCGGCATCTTCGCCACCTCGGGTGTCATGGCCATCATCCTTGGCCTGGCCTTGCAAAACACACTGGGTGACCTGTTTGCCGGGTTGGCGCTCAACATCGAACGTCCTTTCAAGGCCGGGGACTGGGTTACCCTGGATGGTGTTCAAGGGCTGGTCCTGTTCACCAATTGGCGGGCCACGCATTTGCGCACCCGTACCGCGGACGATGTGATCCTGCCCAATTCCGTGGTGGCGAAGTCACGGTTGACCAATCATTCCCGGCCAACACCGCTGAACATCGTGGTGATCGATCTGCCCTTACGCTATGGCGTCAATCCCGATGAGGCCATTCCATTGCTGCGTGACGCGGCCGGTACGGTCGAAGGGGTCCTGGCGAATCCGGCCCCGATCATTTTCCTCGCAGATTTGCTGTCAGGCAACACCACTTGGCGTGTCAGCGTTTTCATCGACGACTTTGCCAAATTGAGTCGTGTTCGCAGCGATGTGAACATCGCCCTTCTGAAGGCTGTTCATGCCGCCGCATGGGATCACCTGCTGACCAATCAGCACGTCTGGGTGCATCATGAAGGGGAAAGGGCCACGACCGGGCAGACCCCGACAATGCCACATGAGGTTTCGATTTAGCGGAAAGGAAAATTCAGGGTGGCGTCGATACGCACATCGTTGGTGATTCGGTTCACCTCCACGGGAGATCCTCTGCTCCAGTCTTCCCCCTGTTCCCAGACTTTGGCCGGACGCAGACGCAGGCGCAGATTTTTGAAGAACTTCGCCTCCTGGGGTAGCGTATAAACCAGGTCGGCCGCCAACTCATGCCAATCCGGCAGCCCATGTTCGGGGCTGCCCGCCAGATGGCGCTGCGACCGTTGCCCGTAATTGAGGTCGAAAGAGAGTCCTTGCGCCCCCCAGGTGCCGAAATCCACCACGGAGCCCATGATCCAGGTACGCTCCCCGGCTTTGGAGTTCTCGCCCACACGTTGCACCAAATAAGAGGGACCGATGGAATAGGGCGCACGGATCTCTTCCGCGTCGGAGGTCAAACCAGCCATGCCATAAGGGATCAACCAGGGCGTCAACCGGGTCTCGCCATACACTCCGGCATATTGAGTGTTGAATTCACGGCCATTGGTGATCAGCGCGTTTCCTTGTGACGATTGCCGCATGTACTGAGTGCCCAGACGCAGATAGCGCTTTTCCGATAACCTGTGCACATAATCGATGTCGGCGTAACTCATGTTCAACAGATTTTCAACAATATGATGGGATCCGGTCAGCATGAGGTTCTTTTCCGGTTTCCAGATCGCGCCTGCGAACAACATGCCATCGGCATCCCCTTGCTTGGCTTCGTCCGGAAAGACCGTGGTCTGAAAGGCGCCCTGGTAAAAATTGCGGAAGCGGTCATCGTTGATCTGTTTCATGCTGGTAGCGTAACCGACATAATAACGCAGGGTCTCGTTCGCCAATCGACCCTGAATGGTCAGCGCCTCGTAGGTGATCGGATGCATGCCGCGCACATCGCGCCGTCCGACCATGCTTTGGTCGAGCTTGTTGGCCACACGGTGGACATCATCCATGTACCACGAGAAATTCAGCACCTGTCTGCCGATCGTTGCCGAATGTGAACCGTGGCGCAGCTTGGCATAGGCCTCCCCCAGAACGCCAAAGCCATCCTGGCCCGGATCCTTCAGAACATAGTTGAAGCGTCGATTTTCAGGGTCATGTATGGGTTCGACGAAATAGTAGGCCCCGCCAAATGACAGCGTATCAGCCAACTCGCCGGTTGTGCCGTACAACCAGCCACCCAAACCCGCACCATCCTGATTGAAATTCGGGCTGAATCGATGAAAGGTCGCCAGGCGGGTGACGATACCCGCCTTGGATTGTTCGATGAACGGGTGGGTTGCCGTGTCTGTGGCGAGGGCGTCCGGCGGGGCGTTGATGGTGATGAGGGACATCAGCATCGACAGCGCCACGCACCCGTATCGTTTGTCGGGTTGCTGTCTCATGAAACCTGGATCTCTTCGATATTGATAAATGATTCTCAATGTTCCCCGGTTGGCGATTCAGGCAGGGCAACCGGACCAACCCTGTCAAGAGCAACCTCCGGCAGGAGAAAACGGTGGGGCAACCGAGCGGATTGAACACGTTTCAATGAATTGAAATGGCCTGTCAATTCAGCCCGGTTGACCCGATTCAACCAGAACGATCAGGCATGACGATGGCTGGTCACTTCTCCCTTGTAGGCGTGATGAACCACGATTTCTCCGGGGTGCTGCCGAACACTCTGAGAAGAAATGGGATCTTTCTCCAGAACACGGCGCATATCCTCATAACCGATCCGGCGGCGATCGGCGATCGAGGGACGTGAGAATTCGGCTTCGCTATGGGTGATTTGATCCGCTCCCGCGTGATACACCAGATGCAGGATGTCCATGCCACCCTGGATGTGATTTTCCGCGATTTCCTGAATGGCTTTTGACGACTCACCAGCGGCCAGTTTGCCATGGGCGTGATGCAGATGGGTGCGCAAATTATGGGATGTGACCAGATGTTTCATGTGACTCAAGGTGCGGTCACCAAAACGGATCGATTTTTCACGCTGGGTCACGGCATCCATGCTCGTTGGCTCCGGTCCTTCCGTATTGTAGAGTTCCACCAGCACCAGGATGTCGGGGCGGTTGTTCTGTTCCTGGAAGATGATTTCCACCGGGGTGTTGGCGACACATCCCCCATCCCAATACAAAACGCCGTCGATACGCATGGGCGGGAATCCGGGAGGCAGCGAACCGCTGGCCAGCACATGTTCCGGGCGGATCGGCTTGTGCGCGGGTTGAGTCGTGTTGTCGAAGAAATTCAACTCTCCGGTTTGAACGTTGGTCACCCCAAGGCTGAGTCGTACTGGACCCTTGTTGATGAGATTGAAATCCGCCAGTCTCTGCAAGGTTTGCAACATGGGGGTGGTATCGCAGATGCTGGCCATATCCGGTGGAACATGGGGAAGCAACATGGGATTGATCGGACGGTTGAACCAGAAATTGGGCTGTCCGAACATGACAGTGCGCAAATAACTCATTTGATTGAAGAACTTTCTGGATTCTCCGTGCAGCATGCTGCCCCATTCATCTGGCCAGGAGATTTCGTCCCAAAACTGTTCCAGGCGTGCCACACGATCTTCAGGGCGGTTGCCGACAATGATCGAAGAAGTCAAGGCGCCGATGGAGATCCCGGAGACCCAATCCGGCAACATGCCGGCCTCCGACAGAGCTTGATAAACGCCGACATGATAGGCTCCGAGCGCGCCACCTCCTTGCAGCACCAGCGCAATTTTGGGTTTGTTCTGCTGTTTGGTGTTTGTTACTGCTGTTGACATGAAACGGCTCCTCTAACATTGAATGAATTGATGTTCACAAATCGGCCTGTCAATCAACCCATACCGGGCTGGAAGATCCCAAGGCTGATACCGGATATTTGAAGTGCGGTCTGGTTTCCGAGTACTCGACCACGGGCCGCAAATGCCGAATATTGCCAAAGCAGGTTTCGTGGTCAACCAGGAACTGACCGATATCAGCGGGCAGTTGGCCGGGGATTTCGGCATCCTTCCGGTGGCCGAGAGAGAGCAGCCACATGGCCGTACGGGCGAGGGAAACCTCCACATGATAGCTGCCCCCTTCGGAAGCGCGCCGGATCAGGGCCGCAAGCATGCCCAGGGTGCCCAGATAGCCGGTCAGATAATCACACACGGCAGCGGGCACGAGTCTGGGGGCGGTCAGGCTGGAATGGGCGGCCATCAGTCCACTGGCGGCCTGGCCCAGCTGCTCGAACCCTCCCCAGGTTCCACATGGCCCCTCCGTGCCGTAGCAGCTGACCGTCAGATAGATGAGTCCATCTTTCATCGCGAAGAGATCCTCCGGAGCAAAGCCGAACCGCTTGAATTTACCCGGGGCATATCCCTGCACAAAAATGTCTGCCTTTTGGATCAGCTGCCGGAGGGTCAATTTGTCCTTTTCCTGCTTGAGATCGATGAAGGCGTTGCGCTTGCCGTGTCCGGTATCGATGCTGAATGGAAAGAGTTCAAAGACATTCGGTCCGGAGAGATGCAGCACCTGGGCGCCCTGTCCCGCCAGCGCCCGGGTGGACATGGGACCAGCCAGCACATGGGTGATGTCCAGCACCTTGATTCCGGACAAGGGCTGTGCGCCTTTGACGAATCCTGTCGGCAGTCCCTCCTTGACCTTGGTGATCTTGACCATCGGCATCGCGTTCAGCAACCGGCCCTGCGGGTGTTCCAGCCACTCCTCCCGGGTGCGCACGATGGTTCCGCACATTTCCCGACGGTTGATTTCCGCCTCCAGTTCCCGCGCATCCCGTTTTTTGATGGCTGCGCTCAGTGCCGTCGCGTTGTTGGGGCAATCGAGGAGGTCCAGAAGACCGTCCCGGAGATGTGGATAGACCCCGTCAATATAGATATGCCGACCATCCCGTGTTTCGTAGGGAGCCATGATGGGGTAGGCGGGCCAGACTCGATGGGTGTCCGGGTAACAGATCGGATAACCATTCTGGGTTTGCAGCATAAAGCTGAGCAGAGTCAGGGCCGCCACCCGTTGATCGACCTGCAGAGACTGCGCACGACCGGTCTGGGATTCCCAAATGTGCGAGGTCAGAATTCCTCCGGCCAGCGAGAGCGCCACGGCGGCTTCATCGGCACGAAACCGCGTATCCACAACAGCAGGGGAGGTGGCGACATCACAGGCATAGCGTCCGGTCAGTTGTTCCTGACCCACTGTGGCCAACAGAGACCGCAAGATTTCTTCCATACTGACCGTCCTGTATCTGGTTGATTGGAAATCCGGAATTGGCGGGTCGGCCCGGACCGTGCCAATGGTGAATCTGTCATGGGTTGCACCGCTCGGGCACGTCGAAGGGGCCGCATGAAGAGGCAACGAAAAAGGATCAGTCCTGATCCAGCCATGTGATATGACCATCCTCGATATGGTAGATGGCCCCCACCATTTTGACCTTGCCCTCCTGGATCAGCGTGGCCGTTTCCGGGCTGGCTTCGAGCAGTGCCCCCATGGAGTGACGGACGTTTTCCTCGATGGTTTTCTGGATCAAGGCCGGACCGGTCACGCCCGATTTGGTGGCCCGTTCCAATGCAGGCGTGATATGGGTCACCAGTTTGGCGATGCAGCCACCCACCTCGGCATGCTGGACAACGGCGGTCACGGCGCCACACTGGGTATGTCCAAGAATGACGATCAAGGAGATGCCGAGGTGATCTTCGCCGTATTCGGTGCTACCGATTTCATCGATGTCCATGATGTTGCCGGCCACCCGGACCACAAACAGGTCTCCGATCCCCTGGTCAAAAATGATTTCTACAGGCACCCGGGAGTCGGAACAGGAAATGAAGGCCGCAAGAGGATGTTGCCCCCGGGTCGCCGTCTCGTGCAGACGCTCTCGTCCGGCATGGGGATGCACGGACTGTCCCGCCAGGAAACGGGCGTGTCCCTCCATGAGACGAGCCATTGCCTGGTCCGGGGGCATCACTCCCGGTCCGGCGATCGAACGATGGCGGTGTGTTGCGTGATGGGCGTGGGTCATTGTTTCGCAAGCCCTCTTGATAAGAAAACTTCACCGGAGTGTGTCGGCACGTCACAGCGTGCAGAATTCTATATAATGTTCCGTCCGGGCAAGGAAGTCAAAAAATATCTCGTCTCCCTCACCAGTGGCCAGGCGACCCCAACGCGGGGCTCGCCCTTCGGTTGGCCGGTCACCTCCTGCCGGTTTTATGGCGAGTGCACAGGGTTCGGCGGTGCGGTTGGGCATGGACGCCGGCTGGCCTTGCTGGAGTGCCCGTCCCCGGGAGAGCGAACAGCGGAATGATTGGACGTGCGGCCACCGGGGAGGAAACAGATCCCACCTTTTTCAGGTTGCAGAAGGGTTGGGCGCTGGAAAGGGTCATCAGAATCCATTGCGATCATCTGAAATTTTGACCTTGACTGATATATTGGAAGATGTATAGCATATATCATGCAAAATAGTGTATGAAACTCTTATCAGGTTCGTATATCCATCTATAGCTTTAAGTCATTAATGATCTGGATATTGAATAAAACAGGATGCCGCATATATGATTGCCAATATCTTTGCCAGACTGGAGGGGGTACCACCACATCTAACCGTGGACGATATAGGTTGTGCACCGCGGAAAGATTTTGTGGCCCAATAACTCCTTCATCGTCCATCGATGATCTGTCAGTCCTGCTGCCATGGCAGGAGTCCGCTCAATCCATTTTTTTTGCCCACCGGCAACTGCCAAAACTCGTAACGACTCGTGGAAATAGCAAAAATTATATGTGCAACCGGTTAGATACAT
>JADGCR010000459.1 GCA_015228895.1 Magnetococcales bacterium | reverse complement strand
TGCGGCGGATCCGCTCGATGACCACCCGCACCCGGGAAGCGGAACGCTGCACCTCACCGCCGCGCGACGTGATGGTGGAGAGCCGCAGGGAGGCGGATGAGGAATTCTGGCCCGCTTCTCCGTTCGGATTGCCCTCTTTCTCCTCGTTTTTGAGCAACCATTGCAAATATTCCGCATTGCCATTGTTGCCGGTGCTGGCGTTCAGAGCCCCGTGAACCGCCATGATCAGCAGTAAGGTGAAAACCCCGCTCAACAAAATACGTCGGGATCTGCCAACACGAGCCGATGCAAGGATTCTTGGAAAAAAAAGCATAATTTCATCCACTTGTAAAACAGTTAACCACTGCCGTCCCGTCAAAGGAAAACCCGTGGGACGATTCCCCCGCAAGCCGAAAAATGCATAAATTCCCTTTTGTAACCTTTTTTCCGGCTTATGTCAAGTCAAAGTCACACTCTTTTACAATCCATTCAGTCAATTTTTTCATGGCGCGTTGAGCAAGAGCGGGTTTGCGATCGATTTTGCGGCATTTCTCCGTCAGTGGCGGCAACAGGCCGAAGTTGATGTTCATGGGCTCGAAGCGGGCGCCATCCCCCCGGGTGACGTGGTTGAGCAGGGCGCCATGAGCGGTTTCCTGCGGCGGCGGCGCGGGGAGGCTTCCGGTCAGGAGCAGCTTAGCAAGAAAGATACCGGCCAGAAGGCCGCAGGCGGCGGACTCCACATACCCCTCCACCCCGGTGATCTGACCGGCGAAGAAAAGGTCGGGGCGGTTCTTGAAACGCAAATGATCGTCCAGCAGGAGAGGACTGTTGAGATAGGTGTTGCGATGGATGGCCCCCAGACGGGCGAACTCGGCGTTCTCCAGGCCGGGAATGGTGCGAAAGATCCTCTTTTGTTCCGGCCAGGTCAGTTTGGTCTGAAAGCCCACCATGTTCCACAGGCTGCCCGGGAGATTGTCCTGGCGCAGTTGCACCACGGCATGGGGCGTGACGCCATTTTCATGGGGATTGTTGAGACCGACCGGCTTCATGGGACCGAAACGCAGGGTTTCCGGACCGCGTGCGGCCATCACTTCGATGGGCAGGCACCCCTCGAAGAATTGCGGCTTCTCGAAGGGACGGCAGGGCACCTCCTCTCCGCCGACTAAAGCCTGGATAAAGGCTTCGTACTGCTCCCGGTTCATGGGGCAGTTGATGTAATCCGCGCCCCCCTTGTCATAGCGGGACTGTTTCCACGCTTTGGAGAAGTCGATGGATTCCAGATGAACGATGGGGGCGAGGGCATCGTAGAAAAAAAGCCGGTTGGTGCCCACCAGCGCCTCCAGCTGAGCGGCCAGGGCATCGGAGGTCAAGGGACCGGTGGCGATCAGGGTGAAGCCCTCTTCTGGCAAGGCGGTCACCTCGCCCCGGATCAGGGTGATGTTGGGATGGCTCTCCAGTTGCCGGGTGATCCAGGAGGCGAACAGCTCCCGATCGGTGGCGAGTGCGCCGCCGGCCGGAGTGCGGTGGGCGTCGGCTGCGGCCATGACCAGGCTCTCCAGTTGACGCATCTCCTGATGCAACAGACCGACGGCATTGTGCAGGGGATCGTCGGCGCGCAGGGAGTTGGAGCAGACCAGCTCCGCACACCAGCCGGAACGATGGGCCGGGGTGGTGACCTGGGGACGCATCTCGTGCAGATGAACCCGCACCCCGCGGCGCGCCAGTTGCCAGGCCGCCTCCGAGCCGGCCAGCCCGGCCCCGATGATCTGAACGGGTTGCATGCGCGTCAATACCCCCTGAAACTCCGACGCGTGCGCAACGCGCCGGTGACCCCACGGGAGACCTGCATGCGGACGTTGCGCGAATGGATGGTCTCCGAGGGAATCTCCTTGAAAAAACGGGACGGAATGGCGGGTTCCAGAAACTGGAACAAGCGCCGGGAGCGGGCATGGGTGAGATAGAGCTTCTCCCTGGCCCGGGTCATGCCCACATAGGTCAGACGCCGTTCCTCCTCCACCGCCGCGCTGCCCCCTTCCTCCACCGCCATCCGATGGGGCAGCAGCCCCTCTTCCAGTCCCGCCAGGAACACCACGGGAAACTCCAGCCCCTTGGCCGCGTGCAAGGTGGAGATCACCACCCGGGTGAAGCTCTCCTCCTCCCCCTCCATGCCGGGGGGATCGGCCTCCAGGGCCGCGCGCTCCAGGAAGCTGGCCAGATCGTCCACCTGGGCGAGAAAGACCCTCAATTCGCGCAGGTTCTCCTTTTTCTCCTCGGATCGTTCATCCTCTTTCATCATCTC
>JADGCR010000458.1 GCA_015228895.1 Magnetococcales bacterium | reverse complement strand
ATTCAGGGAACCGTAGCGGTGATAGTGCTCGATGGGCACCTGGGCGTAACTGGAGACGAGGTTGCCCACTCCGGCGACCCGGTCCACTTCCCCCGGACTCTCCCGCACCACCCCTTCGTGGAGGAAATGGATCCCGGCGAGGGGCGGCAGGGTGGTCGTCCGCCGGGTCAGCCGCTCCAGCAGCAGGTTGAACTTGTTCTCTCCCTCTCCCCGGACCACGAAGTGGCAGAGATCCTGGTCGAGAAGGGAGCGGTATTCGTAAGTGGCGATCACCCCGCCGGTCAGCACGATCCTGCGTCCCTCCTGGCGCAGATGACGCAACACGCCCAGCAGGGAGTCGATGCCCAGATCGAACATGCAGGAGACCCCGACCACGCCGGGATCGTAGCTTTTCAGGGTTTCGGCGAGAATGTCGGGCCAGCGATCCGGAGCGAAGGCGGGATCCTCGTGGACCCGCTTGAGCACCTCGTAGTTCAGATCCAGAATCCTGAATTCCAGCTCCGGCCACTGGGCCTGCGCCGCCGCCACCAGACACTGCAGGCCGGTGGGGGGAAAGATGTAGTACCCCTGATTCAGGGCCACTTCCCGATTGAACGATGGCAACAGGATCTGGAGCACCTGGACCAGCAGAACCCGACGGTTGGGACGCAAACGGTGGCCCAGAACGCCACAGGCGGCGTCCAGGGGGTTGGTCTCACAGAGGGCGGGCGGGGTCGCAGCCAGATCACTCATCGGTCAATCCATGCCAAAATGCGTTTGCAGGCGACGTTTCTCTTCCCGCCACAAGGTGCACCGGTTGCAAAGGGGCAGACGCGCCCTTTGGCCAGTCACATGGAGCTGGCGCATTTCGTTTATGCAGGAACCATTCCATACGGTGGACAGGCTCTCCCGATTGAGATCCCCCAAGGGATGGGTGAGGCCGGTATCCACACAACACAGGCCCACCGTGCCTTGGGCGTGCACCACCATGGTGCCCCACAGGGCGATGCAGGGGATGTCGTTCACCCGCTCCTCGTCTCCCATGGTCATGACCTGCACCTGCCTGCCCCAGTTGTGGGGCTTTTGAATGGCAATTTCGTCTTGGGGTCCGAGTCTTTCCTGCCAGTGGGCGGCAAAACGTTCCCCCTCCTGGTGGTTCCCGTCGAGCAGGATCATCTGCAATCGAATGCGCAGGGCGGGGTTCAGCCGGTTGCGCTCCTCGATCATGGTGAGGATGCCCTGTCGGGTCCGCTCGAAGGCCAGTCCCACCCGGATGGATTCGTAGGTGGCCTGGTCCATGGAGTCCAGGGTGAGATAGATTTCGTCCAGACCCGCCTCGATCAGTTCAACCACACGATTCCTGGTGAGCAGGGAGCCGTTGGAGGCCACGTTGACACAACGAATGCCCGCCTGTTTGACCTGGCGTATCTTCGTGTGCAACTGGCGGTCGAGCAGCGGCTCGTTGTCCAGATAGAGCATGACCTTTTCCACCTGCCCGGCGTGCTCCGCCAGTTGAGCGACGATTTTCTGGAACAATTCCGGTTGCATGACGCTTTTTTTCCTGCTGTCGAAATCGATGGCGCACATGATGCATCGGGCGTTGCACTGATTGATGGTCTCAATCATGATGAATTTGGGAAACCGTCTCAGGGTGGTCAGTGGCCATCCCAAACGGTTCTCCACATAGCGCTCCGCCGCGTCCGCGACCAAAGTTGACATCAAGAGGACTCCCACAGATCATAACAGAGTGTTGGCAATTTTCTTGCAAGCGATATACCAATACCCCGAACACACACGAAATGCATCGGCCATGACCACTTCCAATCACAGAGTCACGACATGAAAGCCATTGTTCTGGCTGCCGGACGGGGCAGCCGCATGGGGGATCTGACCGACGATCGTCCCAAGTGTCTGGTCGAATTGGGTGGACGTCCCTTGCTGGAGTGGCAATTGGCCGCGTTGCGGGGGGCGGGCATCCGGGAGATCGCCATCGTGACCGGCTACAAGAGCGGGATGTTGCGGGGACGGGGTTTGACCGGGTTTCACAATCCCCGCTGGGAGACAACCAACATGGTCTCCTCTCTGGCCTGCGCCGGGACGTGGCTGAGGGAGGGGCCGTGCATCGTCAGTTATTCGGATATCTTCTACGAAGCTTCCGCCGTCTCCTCCCTCATGGCCAGCAGCGCGGAACTGGCGGTCACCTATGATCCGGGCTGGCTCCCGTTGTGGGAGAAACGGTTCGGAGACCCCCTGCGGGACGCGGAAACCTTCCGTTTGGACGGGGAGGGGCGACTGCTGGAGATCG
>JADGCR010000457.1 GCA_015228895.1 Magnetococcales bacterium | reverse complement strand
GTTGTTCCCTGTGCATGGGCAATCAGGCGCGGGTGAGGGACAACACCACGGTGGTTTCCACCTCCACGCGCAACTTCAACAACCGCATGGGGAATGGCTCCAAGGTCTTCCTCTCCTCCGCCGAAGTGGCGGCCATCACCGCTCAACTGGGCAAGCTGCCCACGGTGGACGAGTACATGACCATCATGAGCGAACGGATCACCCCCAAGGCGGATAATGTGTACAAATATCTGAATTTCCACGAGATTCCGAACTACGAACAGAACGGCGGCGCGTAACCCGCGCCGTTTGCGCCGACAAAAAAACGCCCGGGTGATCCCCGGGCGTTTTTTTGTCGATCTATAGACATCAAAAAAACAGCTTGCGATCAACACAGGCCCCCATGAAGCAAAACGCTTTTGGCGATCACTCCATGGGATGGCCTGCTGTCGGGATTATTGGGGGGTCCCGCTATCCCACTGTCCACCGGCACCGGCGCCAGTGTCCGTGGCGCCTTTCTTCACTTTCTTCTTTTTGGCTTTCTTCTTCTTGGCTTTCTTGTCAACGGTGTTCTGGTCCGTCACGACGGATTGATCCTGGTCTGCCAAGGAGGCCATGACCATGGGAGCGACCACTTGAGACCGGGAAGCCAAGGCATCCCCTCTCTCGGACGCCACCAGGGAACCCGCCCCGCCAACCACGCCCAACATCAACGCAAGCGCCAATACACTTTTTCTCATTGAACTGCTCTCCTTCTGATAGACAATCAAACGATAGAAAACCCGACCACATATAAGAATATCACGCCCCTCCAACCTTTGAATAGCGGTTCCAAGCAATTTTCAAAAAAAATTTGCCCCGGTGGTCCGGCCAAGCCAATCTCCGTTTTGATCACGCCTCGGTCAAGAGTCGCATCAGTTCTTCGGCGGAAATGGGACCGGCGGATTGACTGCCATCCAGCAGACCATCGGCGAGATCCCGTTTGTGACGGTGCAAATCCACGATCTTTTCCTCGATGGAGTCCCGAATCACGAGCCGGTATACGGTTACCGGACGTTGCTGACCAAATCGATGGGCGCGATCCGACGCCTGATCCTCCACGGCGGGATTCCACCAGGGGTCCATGTGAATCACATAATCGGCGGCGGTCAGATTCAAACCCAGACCACCGGCTTTGAGACTGATGAGAAACAGATCCCCCTTGCCCGCCTGGAACGCGGACACCACCTCGCGCCGCACCGCGGGAGAGGTGGCGCCATCCAGATACTGGAAGGAGATCCTCTCCCGCTGGAGCACCTCCCGGATGATGGCCAGATAACTGGTGAACTGACTGAAAACCAACACCTTGTGACCATTGGCCAACAACTCCTCCACCACCTCGCGGAACACCCCCAACTTGGCCCCCGCCAGACGGCTCTCCGGCACCACCAAGGCGGGATGACAACAGGCGCGCCGCAACTTCATGATTTCGGCCAAGATCTGAAACCGCTTGTCCTCGTCGGGCAGTTTGACATCGGAGAGCTTCTGGATGGCGTTGCGCCGCAACGCCTCATAAAAGGCCCGCTCCTCCCCGTCCAACTCCACCCGCAGGGTGATCTCCGTACGGGGGGGCAACTCCTCCAGCACCTGACTCTTGAGCCGCCGCAACACGAAAGGCCGGATCAGGGTCTTCAAACGCAAACGGGCCTCGTCGTTCCGGTCCCGCTCGATCGGCCCGGCGAAACGACGGTTGAACCGTTCCAGCGACCCCAACAAACCGGGATTGATGAACCGGAACAGATTCCACAACTCCCCCAGATGGTTCTCGATCGGGGTGCCGGTGGTCACCATCCTGAAATCCGCCTCCAGATCCATCACCGCCTTGGAACGTTTCGTCATCCGGTTCTTGATCGCCTGAGCCTCGTCCAACACCACGGTATGCCATGGAATCCCGGCGAACCGCTCCGACTCGTTCTGCAACAGTCCGTAGGTGCAAATCAACAGGTCGAAGGGGCCCAGCCCCTCCAACTGCTCCTGACGCTCCGCGCCACCGAACACCCGCACGTTCAAGGTGGGGGCCCAGCGACGACTCTCATCCACCCAGTTCATGCATACCGAGGTGGGCGCCACCACCAGAGCCGGCCCCTCCGGCGCGCGGGACACCATCAGCGCCAAGGCCTGCAACGTCTTGCCCAGCCCCATGTCGTCGGCCAGACAGGCTCCGGCCCCCCACCTGGACAAACGGGCCAGCCAGCGAAACCCCTCCAACTGATACCCCCGCAACTCCGCCGTGAAGGTCGAGGGCAACTCCGGCATCCAGGCATGCGCCTC
>JADGCR010000456.1 GCA_015228895.1 Magnetococcales bacterium | reverse complement strand
CGGGCGGGGATGGGGGAGAAATCAGGTTCCCCGGTGCCGTTGCCGAACGCCTTGGCCCGGATGGCGCGGGCTTGCAGTCCGGCGATTTTGGCTTCGAGTTGTTCCCGTTCCGCATTGTTCTGCGTGCCATCCATGCGAAACAACACCTGGTCGCGCTCCACGAGCATATTGTCTTTTACCAGAACTTCCGCGACAATGCCCCCTTCCAGGTGTTGAATGGTATGGACCGAGCCGCTTGGCATCACCTGACCGGGGACATGGGCCACCTCTTGCAACCGGGAGAGGTACGACCAGGCGATCAGGGGCAAAAAAGCGAGGAGCAGAACGCGCCAGGTCCAGAGAATCAGCGCGGGAGCCGCGGCGTCCCGATCGTTGCCCATGATCTCCAGGGGGCGAATTTGGTATGGGATCTGTTTTGTGGCGAAAATTCTCATGCTGAGGGTGTGCTGTGCCTTGCGCAGTGAGTTGGCGTTTGTTTATGGTTGATGCGTCTTCATGAATGTATATATTTTGGTATAGAAGATTCTCCGTGACAAGGGATCGTGACAAAATTCTCACAAATGGGATCGCGCCGATCTGTTTGATTGTTATCGTAATCATCCGATGAACGCGGCGGCGGTCTTTGGACGAACCGCAGGGCAAGGGAGTCTCCGGGATGTTGTGGCGTATCCGTGCGGCGCTTGATCGTCGTCTTTACCCCTGGTTGAGCCTGTCCGCCCGGCGGGAGTTGCTGGACAACGCCTTGCGGATCCTCTCCCCCCGCATGACCGGACGGGTTCTGGAGATCGGCGCGGGACGCGGCAAGCGGCGTGGCCTGTTCCGGCCTCCCACGGAGGCGGCCGAGATATGGCTGTTCACCGATCTGGCGGCTGACCGGATGCCCGATTTTTTGAGCGATGTCAACCTGCTGCCCTGTCGCGACCAGACCTTCGACACCCTTCTTTGTCTGGAGGTGTTGGAGTATCTGGAGAATCCCGTCGTCGCGCTGCGGGAGATGGGCCGGGTGTTGCGGCCGGGAGGGGTGTTGATCCTGTCGATGCCGTTTTTGCATCGATGGGATGCGGAACAGGACTATTGGCGCTTGACCGGGCCGGGTTTGCGCTTCGCCCTGGGGCGGGCCGGATTTGCGGTGGAGTCCCTGTCAACCCAGGGTGGTCCCCTGGCGGTCATTGTCAACATTCTCCGTCATCTGATGGCCAAGCACCCCAAAAGCCGGAGCTGGTGGATGCTCTGTCTGCTGTTGCAGCCGTTCACCAACTATCTGATGCGTCTGGATGGGGTGGTGACCGGACGTTGCGCCACTTTCGCGACCTTCACCACCGGATTTGTCGTGGTGGCCACCCGGCGACAGGGTGTCAGCGGGATGGATGCCAGCGGTGATGAAGATCCATGGCCTTGCCCCGCCAGTAACGGGGGGAGCGAGCCTGTTTCCAGAAGCCCAGTTCCTGGTCGCAGGCGTTCATGACGAAATCCACGATCCGGTCGGTGGTCTTGTTGTCTTTTTTGTACCAGAATTCGGCGATGAACCTCTGCCAATCCGTCTCGTCGATCTCCGTCAAGGTGGGATCGGCCAACATTTCCGGCAACTCCCCCGCCCGCCCGAAGCGTCCCAGCCAGGAGGGGAACCAGGGATTCACGCTGGTGGTCGGGGCCAGATGCCAATGGCTGGAGGGGCCAGGGGTGAGGGCGCAGAAAAAGTTCTCTTTGGTGAAATCCACCGCCCCTGGCAGTTCCACCTGATCGGAGTCGATGAAAATGAACGGCTTGCGGAAATAACCCGTATCCATGGCCGAATGGGTGTTGATCCCCAATCCCACGGCCATGTGGTGAAACATGGCATGGGTGTGTTCCGGCATCAACACCTTGATCCATGGGTATTTTTTCCAGTATTCGTACTCTTCCCCCTCCTGGCACCAGTAGGCCGCGTAACTGGCGGGGTGCATCTTGAGAAGGAAATTCCAGCCGGAATTCTTCACATGAATGGCGATCTCTTCGTATTTGTCCAGAAACCACTGATTGTAGGCGTCCACCTGCGCCTGGGACCACTCCGGAAACCACAGGCGCGCCTTTTTGTGAAAACCCAGGATCGCCTTGGGAAACAGTACCGCGATGGGGGCGCGGGGATCCAGTCCGTAGTATTGGCAGAAGGGTTCCCGCTCCCGGAGCGCCTGCATGTAGTTTTCCGCCCCGTCCTCATACAGGATCGAGCCGGTGATGGTGATCTGCTCCGGGGAGAGCTCCCGCCAGCCGAACAGCCGATGCCCCTGCAACAGCATGCGTTTCGCCATG
>JADGCR010000455.1 GCA_015228895.1 Magnetococcales bacterium | reverse complement strand
TGATCCCGGGAGCCGGCGCACTGGATCATGGCCACGTTCTTGGCCTCCTTGCCGTCCGAGGGACGCACGATGCGGCCTCCGGTGGGGCCGTAGGCATTGGCCAGGCGCTCGAAGCGCATGTTGGTGGTGACGTTGGCGTACTGGCCGTAACCGTAGGGTGTGATCTTCTCCGCGTCGTAGGGTTTCCAGCCCGTGGCCCAGACGATGGCGGAGACCTTCTCCTCCACCACTTCCGGCTGCATGTCGGGCTGGATCGCGCCCACCGGGCAACTCTTGGCCACCTGTTTGGCCTCGTCGCTTTTGGCATACTCCGGATCCATATGGTACCAGACCGGGAATGCCATGGCATGATTGTTGCGGATGGCCTTGACCGTGCTCATGCCGAAGTTGTAGGGGTTGGGAACCTCTTTGGTGCAGGCCTTGGCGCATTCGCCGCAGCCGGTGCAGGCTTCGGTGACGAAGCGGGGATTCTTGCGGATGCGCACCGTGTAATCCCCTTCGTCGCCCTGGACCTCCACCACCTCGGCCATGGTGAGATAGCGGATGCGGGCATTGCCCTTGATGCGCTGGTAGTTGATCTCCAGACCGCAGGTCGGAGAGCAGAGTTTGGGGAAGTACTGGTTGTGTTGCGCGACGCGACCTCCGAAGTGGGGATCCTTCTCCACGATGAGGACGTTGTATCCGGTTTCGGCAGCCTCAACGGCGGTGGTGAGGCCGCTGATTCCCCCGCCGACGACCAGGATGGTGTGGCCTGCGGCATGTGCATCCGCCATGGTTTCCCTCCGATTCGTTTGTTGGATTGAGTGGTTGGCCGGTCCCGGAGGGCGATACCCGCCCGGAGCTGCCGGTCAGATTGGTGAAGCGTATGGTTCCTTAGTTCAGTATTTTCTTATATACTGATTTTCTTACACCGTCCCGATTCTAAATGCAAGTGCCGCCGGATTCAAACAGGTATTTGGCAGACGGTAATTTTTTTTCAATTTCGCCAATCCTTTGACAAGAAGGAGCGTCATGAACCATCCCGCATTCGAACTGTTGCGCCGGGAAACCGTGGAATCTCTGCATCTGAGCGTGGAAGTACATCGCCACCGGGTCACCGGGGCACGTCATCTGCATCTTTCCGCCGATGATCCCCACAACGCCTTTCTGGTGGCCTTTCTGACCATTCCGGGGGACTCCACCGGCGTGGCCCACATCCTGGAACACACCACCCTGTGCGGCAGTCGGCGCTATCCGGTGCGGGATCCCTTTTTCATGATGCTCAGGCGTTCCCTTTCCACCTTCATGAACGCCTTCACCTCCAGCGATTGGACCGCCTACCCCTTCGCCACCCAGTCGCGCAAGGATTTTGATAATTTATTGCGGGTTTATCTGGACGCCACCTTCTTTCCCAATCTCCATCCCCTCGATTTCGCCCAGGAGGGGTGCCGGGTGGAGTTCGCAGACGAGGCGGAGCCCGCGCTGGTTTTCAAGGGGGTGGTGTTCAACGAGATGAAGGGGGCGATGAGCTCTCCGGCCCGGGTTCTCTCCCAGATCCTCTCCGAGCACCTGTTTCCCACCACCACCTACCATTTCAACTCCGGGGGCGACCCGGAACGGATCCCGGATCTCACCTGGGAGGCGCTGCGGGCGTTCCATGCCCGCTACTATCACCCCGCCAACGCCATCTTCATGACCTATGGCGATATCGGCGCCAGGGAGCATCAGGAGCGTTTCCAGGATCTGGTGCTGTCACACTTCTTGGACAATCCGGGCGGGTTTTCCGTTCCGAACGAAATGCGTCTTGCCGAGCCGGTGCGGGTGGAGGCGTCTTACGCCCTGGACGGGGAGGGGGAGACCGAGGGCAAGACCCATATCCTGCTGGGCTGGCTGTTGGGCGAGAGCATGGATATGGAGAGCCTGCTGGATGCCCATCTGCTCAACGGCGTGCTGCTGGACAACAGTTCCTCGCCCCTGCTCAAGGTGCTGGAGACCACCGGACTGGGGGCCGCCCCCTCCTCCTTGAGCGGACTGGACGACTCCGGGCGGGAGCTGGTCTTCGCCTGCGGCCTGGAGGGCTCGGAGCCGGAACACGCCGACGCGGTGGAAAAGCTGGTGCTGGACCTCTTCGAACAGGTGGCCGTCCGGGGGGTGGAGCCGGAGCGGGTGGATTCGGTGCTGCACCAGTTGGAGCTTTCGCGCCGGGAGATCGGCGGCGACGGCCTGCCGTATGGCCTGAAACTGGTGCTCAACGCCCTGACCCCGGCGCTGCATGGCGGGGATCCGGTGGCGGCCCTGGCTCTGGACGACGCCCTG
>JADGCR010000454.1 GCA_015228895.1 Magnetococcales bacterium | reverse complement strand
CGACGACGGGGTATCCCCGTTGCTCCATCACTCCAGGGTCGTCACCGAGGGGGTCGCCCGACGGTTGGGAGCGGCAGCCACGGTGCGCCTGGCCATGCGCTACGGACAGCCTGGGATTCCGTCGGTGCTGCGCACCCTGTCCGATGAGGGCGTCGAGCGTCTTCTGGTGGTGCCGTTGTTTCCCCAGTACTCCTCCGCCGCCACGGCCTCCATCACCGACGCGGTGGCCGCGGCCTACGTCCATCATCGGTTCCAGCCCGCCTTGCGTTTCGCTCCACCATTCTTCGCGGCTCCGACCTTCATCTCCGCCCTGGCGAACAGCGTCACGAACACCCTCCATCCGTCGGAGGAGGTTTTCTGGCTTTTTTCCTTCCATGGTCTGCCCCAACGTTTCGTGGACCAGGGAGATCCCTACGATCGGCAATGTGACACCACGGCCCGTCTCCTGGCCGAGGCGCTGCGACTGCCCGACCGGCGCTGGCGTCTGAGCTATCAATCCCGCTTCGGACGTGAACCGTGGCTTGCGCCCGGTACCGCGGAGACGCTGGCCTCCCTGCCCGGAGAGGGGTTCCGCCGGGTTGCGGTTCTCTGCCCCGGCTTTGTCGCCGACTGCCTGGAAACCCTGGAGGAGATCGCGGTCCAGGGACGCAAAACCTTTCTGGACGCGGGTGGGGAACATTTTCAGTACATCCCCTGCCTCAACGATCTGCCGACATGGGTGGACGCCCTGTCAGACCTCACGCGCCGGGAACTGGCGGGCTGGACCGGACAGGAGTAAAAAAAACCATTTCGAAACGTCTTGTTACAGGGTATTCTGTAGACATGGCAAACTTTGCACCAAGCATCCACCCCAAACGCAACATGGCAGGGACCTCTATGAACAAAATACCCAAGCTGCAATCGCTGGATGAAGCCCAACTCCTCGTGGAAGAGCTCTACGAAAAGGTCCAGGATGCGACGGAAGAGTTGATCCGGGCGGACGAATTCAGTCGCAACAACGCCCAGGTCATCGAAAAGTTGGCCATTTCCGCCCAGGAGATCGGGCAGGCGGTCAAGATGATCAAAAACATCGCCGGGCAAACCAACATGCTGGCGTTGAACGCCGCCATCGAGGCGGCCGGGGCCGGCGAGGCGGGCAAGGGGTTCGCCGTGGTGGCCAACGAGGTCAAGGATCTGGCGCGTCAAACCGCCGAGGCCACCAATCTGATCTCGAAAAAAATGGCGGAAATCCTGAAAAACACCGTCAGCGCCTCGGACACCGCCCGCGAGATCACCGACAGCATCGAGAAAATCCGCCGGGCCAACGATGAGATCATCCAGGTGACCCATGACTCCAGCGGCATGGGCTGAACCCCACGATCCTGACAAGGAGAGGGAGCATGACACTGCAACCATCCGAAATCGATCAGATCATCACACCAGATCAAGCCTCACCTCACCCTCTGGCTGGTGGAGCGGTCCCCGGAAAAGGCGGCGAACCTCTACGAAACAGACATTCGTGAACGGATTGTCCGGGTGAAAGAGGAGCTCAAACATCAGCTGGATCTGATGAAACAGAGCTTGGACGCGACACGGCAAGGGTTCGAACAGATGGAAAAACGGTTCGAACAGGTGGAACGACGCTTCGAACAGAAATTTCGAGCAATCCGACAAACGGTTCGAGGCGATCACCCAACGCATCGACCGTTTCATGTTCTGGTCATTCAGCATCACCATCACCTGCGCCGGAATGGTGATTGGTGTGCTGAAATTCTGGCATTGACCTTTTTTCCGTTCAACGCTCCGGCAAGCTCTCCAGGGCCGCCGACCACCCCTCCCCATAGGTGGCGCGGATGTATTCCGGGGTGGGGCGCAGGCCCATGCCGAACAGAATCCGATCCCGCTCGGCCAGGGGACGCAGATCCTTGTCCTCGGAAACCCGGCGCCAGACCGTCGGCAGACGCGCCTCGGGAAAATTCCATTCGATCAACCAGGTGACCACGGAGCGATTGAAGCTGTCGCACACCAGGTCCGCGTCCCCCTTGACCACCTCGTTGCGCACCTGTTTGTGGACATCGGCCTTGTATTGTCCCCCCACGGCATCCGTGGTCTGGGTCTGGGAAAGGGTCACCTTGGCGATGGCGGCGTTCATGCGATCCAGGAAATTCTCGTAGCTCACCTGACCGCCACGCGCCGATTCGATCAGTTCCACCTTCATCCCCTCCGGGACGATGATGCCGGAATCGGTCTGAATGGCACGCAGAGCGGCGAGCAGACGGCGTTTCTCCTCCTCGGTGGCGTTGAGGGGATAACTGCCCAT
>JADGCR010000453.1 GCA_015228895.1 Magnetococcales bacterium | reverse complement strand
TTTTTCACTCGGCGGATTACTGATGCCAGCCTCCATGGTCCATGCCTCGATGAAACCACGCATCACAAACGTGCGTTTTTCGACCACGCCAAATCGGACACGCATTATCTTCACCTTGAGTCAAGAAGTCAAACACGCCTTGTCCGCCCAGATCAATCCAAATCGACTGATTCTGGATTTGCCCAATACGGAATTGCCTTCTGACTTGAACCTGTTGGCCTTTTCCGACCCGGTGGTTCGCAAAGTCTATACGAACACGTTGGACAATGGAGTCATGCGCACCATCTTTGAACTCAACGAACAGGCGCAATCCCGTGCGGTTCTCCTTCAAGACAAGAATGGTGGCCATCCCTATCTGGTCGTAGAGATCAAGCCACAAAATTCAGATACACAAGCCAACCGTATGACAGACAATGGCCAGCAAAAATCGACAAACCGGAAGAACAAACGAAATATCGTCATTGTCTTAGATCCTGGCCACGGTGGGATTGATCCCGGTGCCATCGGTGCAGGCGGCGTGCGAGAAAAAGATGTCGCCTTGGCTGTTGCCAAACGTGTGGCCAGAGAGATCAATGCAACTCCTGGATACAAGGCCTATCTGACCAGAAACGATGACCGTTTCGTCCCCTTAGGCCGCCGACGCATGATTGCACGTGTTCGTCAGGCCGACCTATTCATCAGCCTCCACGCCGACGCCTTTCACATTCCCTCGGCGCGGGGAGCGTCCGTCTACTGCCTGTCGGAACCCAACAGTGAAAACGCGGAACCCGCCGACCAGCGTTCCCTGATGCTGGGCAACACCCTGCTCTCCGCGATCGCCCAGACCCCCAGCCTGTCGCTCCATTTCAAGACCCCGAAACAGGCGCGCTTCGCGGTGCTCAAGACCCGCAACATCCCCTCGGTCCTGGTGGAAATGGCCTTCCTGAGCAACCGTCAGGAAGAGGTCCTGATGAAAAAACCCTCCCACCAGGCATCCCTGGCCCGCGCCGTTTCCCAAGGGGCCAAGAACTTCATTCAGACCTCCAGAGTGGCCTGAGGGAGCGCAGCGCTTTCCTGAGATCGAAAAAGGGCATTGCGCCCCGGGATCATTGCGCGTTTAATTCAGGACGCTCGCATCCCATTCATTCCATCAGGAACCGCTCCATGTCCAAACTCTTTCGCCTCCTCCTCTGCCTACTGGTGACCACGCCCCACTGGGCATACGCCGCGCCGACGGTCTCCGGATCCAAACCGCATGTCGGCAAATCCACCGTTCCCAAAACCAGCAAACCCGTGAAAACGACCGTGACGCCCCCCCCCGCGAACGACACCTCCCGGCTGGGCTACCTTTTGATGGATCAGGAGTCGGGACGGGTTCTGGAGGCTTTCCAGGAACGGGAGAGCTTCATCCCGGCCTCGGTCTCCAAGGTTCCCACCACCTTGGCGGCGCTGCATATTCTCGGTTCCAATCACCGTTACCGCACCACGGTGCAAGGCACCGGGCCGGTGGTGGACGGCGTGGTGCAAGGGGATCTGATCCTGGCGGGCAGCGGCGACCCCTCCTTCAACGTGGCCGGGGTGATGGATCTGATCCTCCAGTTGCGGCTCAAGGGGATCCGCCGGGTGCAGGGACGTTTTCTGTATGACGAATCCGCCCTGATCCCGGAGGGGGGCATCAGCAACGAGCAAAACGACGAGGAGACCTACAATCAAGGGGTTTCGGCCCTCTCCATGGAGTTCAACCGGGCGCAACTCCAGTGGTCGCTGGTCCAGGGACAACTGATCGCCCGCGTCACCCCCGACCTGGACGGCTACATCACCCTGCAATTGGGGGACGCCTCCCGCGCCGGTCCCAGCCTGACCTATCTTGGGGGGGACAAGGTGGAACGGTGGCGGCTGAATCCCCGCAACGCCCGCTCTGGTTGGGAATGGGTGCCGATCAAGAAGCCGGCCCGTTTTACCGCGTTGTTCTTCCGCGCCCTGGGTCGTCAGGCGGGCATCGAACTGCCCATCCCCGACGCGGGCGCCACCCCGACCACCGCCGTCACCCTGGCCAGCCACGCCAGCCCACCCTAGTCCGATCTGGTGGACCCCACGCTGGAGCACAGCAACAACCTCTGGACCGAATTGATCGGTATGACTGCAGCCTCACGTCTGACCGGTCAACCTCAATCCAAATCGAGTGCGGCTAAGATTCTAGGAGAGTGGCTCACCCGGCAATTACCACAAACGGAGTGGAAAGGCTTCCATCTGACCAACAATTCAGGACTCACCGCCACCAGTCGTATCTCACCCCGTCAGATGGTAGAAATCCTAAAATTTGCCAA
>JADGCR010000452.1 GCA_015228895.1 Magnetococcales bacterium | reverse complement strand
CCCCTTCAGCAAGGCCGAAAACTGAATTCCCTGCTCCTCCCGATCCCCGGAGAGACACATCCACAGATCCTGGATGGCCGGTCCCATGCGCGCGTCGTCGAAGTCCACGAAATGGGGTCCCTGCTCCGTCCACAGGATGTTGCCCGAATGACAATCCCCGTGCAGCCGGATGTTGCGGGGGGTTCCGGCCACCTGGAAACTGCGCCGGATCTGGCCGATGAGGTCCGTCACCAGGGAGCTGTAAGGGGTGCGGAGTTCCGCCGGGATGATCATGGAGTGCATCAGGAACTGATACGGCTCCACCCCGAATGACTCCACATCCAGGGTGGGCCGGGAGACGAAGGGGTGGGTCGCCCCCACCGCGTGGATGCGTCCCAGGGCCAGACCAAGACGTTGCAGGTGGTCCAGGTTTTCCAGATCCGGCGCCCTGCCGCCACGCCGGGGATAGAGGGCGAAACGAAATCCATGCCACGGGTGCAAGGTCTGCCCCTTGGGACCGATCAGGGGGGGCACCACCGGGATTTCCATCTCCGCCAGTTCCAGGGCGAATCGATGCTCTTCCAGAATGGCCGCCACGGACCAGCGGTCGTTGCGGTAGAATTTGACCACCAAAAATTCGTCATCCCCCACACCCACCTGATAGACCCGGTTTTCGAAGCTGTTGAGAGCCAGCAAGCGACCGTCACAACGGAAGCCAACACTCTCCACGGCGTCCAGTATGACCTCCGGATTGAGATTTTTGTAGGGGGTCTTGTTTAAAGTTCCTGGCATTCGATGAATTTGTCCATTATAAACTATTTCTATTGATGGCCCCGCTTTTGGGTTCGGTTGCCGGTTCGGCTCTTAGTATCTCTTTTTTGACGTGGTTGCGAAAGGCGTACATGTGGTTTGGCAGGGGGATTATTTTTTTTCTGGTCGTGGTCGCGCTTCAGGGGGGATTTCCAGTCGGGGCTTCTGCCAATACGGTGTCCGGGTTCGGGGAGTTCGAACCCAGGGCGGATGGTTCGGCAAGTTCAGGCACTGAAAGACTTTTCCATTTGGCTTCCATCAGGGAGACCCGGCTCTTCTCGCCGGGGGGGGCTCCCGCGTCCGCCGCCACCCACGCCGGTCAAGGAATCTCCGAGACCGTGGACCGGGTGTTGCTGCCCGATTTTCTCGCCATCAAGGACATTCAGGCGCGCAAAGCGGCCTTTTTCGAGTTTCTGAAGCCACTGGTCCAGGAGGAGAACCGCCGCCTGCTGGAAGACCGGCGCAGAATTCTGGATCTGGCGGCGTGGCGCAATGTGGACGAACCGTTGCGTCCTCGCGACCGGGCCTGGCTGGAGGAGATGGGGGAGCGCTACAAGGTGCAGACCACGCTCTTCCAGGCCCCCCGGTCGTTTTTCAGCCAGCTTCTGGAGGCGGTGGATATCATTCCCGTCTCTCTGGCTTTGGCCCAGGCCGCGGATGAATCGGCCCTGGGCAGCTCCCGTCTCGCCAAGGAGGGGAACAATCTGTTTGGTCAGACCTGCCGCGCCCGCGGGTGTGGCGCCTCTTCCAACCGCTCAGGAGCGGTCCGCATGCTCCGTTTTGACTCCATTGGGGAGTCGGTGCGGTATTACATGGAAAATCTCAACGTCAACGCCGCCTATCAGTCCATGCGCTCCCTGCGCGCCCAGTTGCGCGCCAAGGGTTCCAGATTGACCGGCACCGCCCTGGGGCCGGGTCTGGAGCGCTATTCCGAACTGGGTCATGAATACATCCGTCTGATACTCTCCAAAATCCGCACCGACAATCTGACACGCTTCGATGAAGCGGAATGGTTGCCTTAATCCTGCCAGACCGGATGCACCACGGCCGTCACCTGGAAGTCCCTGCTTTCCGGTCCGAGAATGCCTTGTGGACCGGCATAGTGGTCACGGACCTTATAGTTCTCCCGTCCGTCGGAAAAGATGTACCAGCTTTTGCGGGTTTTGGCCGCGTTTTCCCGTGCTGCGACAATGGCTTCATTGTACGTCATTGCTGTTCCCCGGTTGTTTAAAGTTTTCATCATTGCTGCTTTATCTTGTATGCATGATAAGCAAAATAAATCAGTGGCAACTTGCGTTTGGCAAGCTGGTAAGCCACTTTTGCCTATGATTTCGATGTTTGTTGGTTCAAAGAGCGTCCTGTCCATCGTTTGTGATGGGACGCGATGTTTCCCCCGTGCTTGGTTTTGAAAGTTTTGTTAAGATGCCTCTGCCGTACATTAACGCTTCTTCCAAGCCAACTGCGCGCATTCTGCCTGGAATGTTCCAAGAGTTCAAGGGAAAATTTTATTTTTTATTAAGTCA
>JADGCR010000451.1 GCA_015228895.1 Magnetococcales bacterium | reverse complement strand
AGGCGTTGAAGCGGCGTTTTTTTTTTGCCCAACCGTGTCTCCCCGTTGTCGGGTCAACAGAAGCACGAATAAGGAGCCTCAGGCCATGAAGAGTGTCAGAGCCGGAAAAGTCGGAAGTGTCGTGAGTCGCAGAACGGTATGGCTCGGCGCCATAAGCCTGGCCATGTCGGCTTTATTGGGGGGCGCCCCCGCCGCGCTTCAGGCCGGGGAGCTGCCGGTGGAGAAAGCCACACTCAAATTCGGTTTCATCAAGCTCACCGACATGGCCCCCCTGGCCATCGCCTACGAGAAGGGGTATTTCGAGGATGAGGGACTCTATGTCACCCTGGAGCCGCAGGCCAACTGGAAGGTGCTGCTGGACCGGGTCATCTCCGGCGAGTTGGACGGCGCCCACATGCTGGCGGGGCAACCTCTGGGAGCCACCATCGGCTTTGGCACCCAGGCCCATATTGTCACCGCCTTTTCCATGGACCTGAACGGCAATGGCATCACCGTTTCCAACGAAGTGTGGGCCAGGATGAAACCCCATATCCCGACAGGGGCGGACGGCAAGCCGGTGCATCCCATCACGGCCAACGCCCTGAAACCGGTGGTGGATGAATACCGGGCGGCGGGCAAGCCGTTCAACATGGGCATGGTGTTTCCGGTCTCCACCCACAACTACGAGCTGCGCTACTGGCTGGCGGCGGGTGGCATCCATCCCGGCTTTTACTCCAGTACCGATATTTCCGGCCAGGTGCAGGCTGAAGCGCTGCTTTCGGTCACCCCTCCACCGCAAATGCCGGCCACCATGGAGGCGGGCACCATCTTCGGCTACTCGGTGGGCGAACCCTGGAATCAGCAGGCGGTTTTCAAGGGGGTGGGGGTGCCGGTAATCACCGATTACGAAATCTGGAAGAATAATCCCGAAAAGGTCTTCGGTGTCAACAGAGGGTGGGCGGATCAGAACCCCAACACCCATCTGGCGGTGGTCAAGGCTCTCATCCGGGCGGCCATGTGGCTGGACGAAAACAACAATGCCAACCGGGCCGAAGCTGTGGCGATCCTGGCCAAACCTGAATATGTGGGGGCCGATGCCAAGGTGATCGCCAACTCCATGACCGGCACTTTTGAGTATGAAAAAGGTGACAAACGGGCGGTGCCGGATTTCAACGTCTTTTTCCGCTACAACGCCAACTACCCCTTCCTGTCGGATGCCATCTGGTATCTGACCCAGATGCGGCGCTGGGGGCAGATCACCGAACACAAGTCGGATGCCTGGTACCTGGAAACCGCCAGGAAGGTCTACCAGCCCGACATCTACCTGAAAGCCGCCGGGCTGCTGGTGGCGGAAGGCAAGGCCAAGAAGGGGGATTTTCCCTGGGATGGCGATGGATTCCGTCCTCCCCAGTCGGAATTCATCGACGCCATGACCTTTGATGGCCGCAAGCCGAACGACTATCTGGCCAGGTTCCCCATCGGTCTCAAGGGAGAGCAGAGGGTGACGGGCAATGATGTGATGGAAAACGGGAAGATCGTTAAGAAATGATGGCATCTCCCGGTGGGGAACCGCCTCGCCGGGAGCAACACTCTGGAGGAAGAGAACGGATGGATACCATGAGCAACTCCCTGAGCGTTACCGTCCCACTGGATGAACCGGAAACTGGCCGTCAACAGGTTCGTCGCGCACGTTTTTTGCGTTTGATCCAGAATGTGGCCACCGTGCTGTCGATACTGGGGCTTGGGTGGCTGGTTCCCCTGTGCAAAATAGCGGTGGGGGAACCTGCGCGCCCGCAATGGCTTGAGTTCTGGCGGCTGCTGATCGTTCCCCTCCTGGCCATCGCCCTTTTTCTTGGGGCGTGGTCCGTGCTGGCTCCTCAGGTCAAGACCTCCCTGGGGGAGATCCCCGGTCCGATGATGGTGGGTCGCCAACTGCTGTTGCTGTACGACGACCACGCCGCCGAACGGCAACGGGAACAGGCCTTCTACCAACGCCAAAAGGAGCGCAACGCCCAGAAACGCGCCAAGGATGGCCAGGCCGAAACCGTGGTGCGCACCTACACCGGCAAGCCTACCTACCTGGATCAGATCTTGACCAGTCTGAAGACGGTCTTCTCCGGCTTTCTGCTTGGCTCGCTGGTGGCCATTCCGCTGGGGGAGTGATGCGGACTGTCGCGCATGCTCAATGCGGCGCTGAACCCGCTGATCCAGATTTTCAAGCCGGTCTCCCCGCTGGCCTGGCTGCCGCTGGTGACCATGGTGGTGAGCGCTCTCTATGTGAGCGACGCACCGATGTTCGAGAAATCCTTTCTCACCTCGGCCATCACGGTGACCCT
>JADGCR010000450.1 GCA_015228895.1 Magnetococcales bacterium | reverse complement strand
ACCCTGCCGGAAATGCCCACAGGCTGGCGGCGACTGCCGGGGGGCTGTCTGCAGGGAGAGGTGATCGTGGTGCAGGAGGAGCGGTTGCGGGCGACCAATGGGCGGGAAGAGTGGCTGCACTGGACGGCCCACCCCTGGTTGCGGGTGGAGGAGGGGGGGGGAGGGGAACGGATCGGCGGGGTCATCCTGTTCGCGGAGTGGATCACGGACCGGAAGCAGGCCGAAGCCGAAGCCCGCGCCAGGGAGGCGGCGGAAGCGGCCAATCAGGCCAAAAGCGCGTTTCTGGCGGTCATGAGCCACGAAATCCGCACCCCGTTGAACGGGACCATGGGCATGGTGGATCGATTGGCGCAAAGCGCGCTGCAACCGGATCAGCGGCAACTGGTGGCGTTGTTGCAGCGTTCCAACGAGGCGCTGCTGGCCATCATCAACAACATTCTGGACTTTTCCAAGATCGAGGCGGGCAGGATGGTCCTGGAGCGCATCCCCTTCGCGCCGGATCAACTGCTGTCCGATCTCCAGAGCCTGTTCGAGTATCCCTTGAGCGCCAAGGGGGTGGGGTTCCGCCTGACGGTCGGGGAAGGGGTGCCGCCCGTGCTGGTGGGGGACCCGTTGCGGTTGCGGCAGATTCTCATGAATCTGCTCTCCAATGGGGTGAAATTCACCTCCAGAGGGGAGGTCGCCCTGGAGGTGGAGCTGCGTTCCAGGGAGGAGGGGAGCTGCCGGATCGCCTTCTGCGTGCGGGATACCGGATTGGGCATGACCCCCGAACAGTTGACCGGTCTGTTCGTTCCCTTCCGCCAGGCGGACGCCTCCATCAGCCGCAACTACGGAGGGACGGGCCTGGGATTGGCCATCTGTCGTCAACTCACGGAGCTGCTGTCGGGCACCCTCCAGGTGGAGAGCGTGGTGGAGCAGGGGACCCGTTTCACCCTGGAACTCCCCTTCGACATCGCCGAGGCCGCCGGGCCGGAGGAGCCCCCTGGCGCAGCCGTGGAGCCTCCCGGCATGGGGCTTCCGCTGGTGCGGGCGGGTTCCCGGCTGCTGCTGGTGGACGACGACACCTTGAGTCGTCAGTTGACCGAGGTCATGTTGCAGGGTCAGAGGGTGCGGGTCGAGAGCGTCCTCAATGGCCAGGAGGCCCTGGAACGCGTCGCCCGCGAATCGTTCGACCTCATTCTGATGGACATCTGGATGCCGGGAATGAACGGGTACGAGACCTGTCGGGAAATCCGCGCCTGGGAACGACGGCATGGCATGCCCCGCATTCCGATCGTCGCCCTGACGGGCAATGTGTCGGAGGCGGATCGGGCGCGGTGTCTGGAAGCCGGCATGGACGATGCGCTGGGCAAGCCGGTGCGCATCCAGACGCTGCACAGGACACTGGCCCGTTGGCTGCCCGTTCAGGCCGCGCCGGAGGAGCCCGGTCGGGCCCCTTGCCATCCCCCGGCCTCCCCCCTCCCGGAGGAGGGGGAGCCGTCGTTCAACCCGCACACCCTGGAAACGTTGCGCGTCGAGTTGTCCAGGGTTCCCGGAGCCTTCGCCAACATCCTGGGAATGTTTCTGGAGGAGATCGACAACAAACTGGCCGCAATCCGCGTCGCCCTGGAGGAGCGCGACAGGATGGAGGAGATCGTGCGCGTCGCCCACAGCATGAAGTCGCAATGCGGCGCGGTTGGCGTGGTGCGTTTGCGCGGTCTGTTCATCCGGATGGAACAGAGCGCCCGGGAGGGGCGGTTGCAGGAACTCTCCTCTCTGTTGGAACAGGTCGAATCCGGGTTGCGGAGCATACGTCCCCGTCTGGAACAGGTCCGCGCCCATCCGGATCAACCCGTCTGAAGTTCTCTTTTCCGCTTTTCTCGCCGCCGTAAAGCCGCCCCACCTCACCGGAAACGTCCGGAAAATCCATGATTCTCATCGAGTTGTTTTGCGAACCCCCCCCTTGCGTCCCGCATGCGCCGCGGGATGTCGGGGCGCCGGGTGAAAATGTTCTCAAGTCCCGGTGGGAATAGCCGATAATTTGAATCAGGGGGAGTATGACATCCATTCCATGTTGCACCAAAATCAGCCGATGGGAAAAAGTGAGGTCTGACCGGGAAAACCAGGAAAAAGTGCTTAAGTCCCACAAGAGATCGGACGATAAATTGATCAAGGGTGAATTTAACCTGATAAATTTAATCAATAGTGGAAATGGCTTGAATGGTTGGTTTTTGAAGACGGAATCGAGTCGCAGAAAAACGCTGGCAGCATACAGCGCCAGGCATTGGGTCAGGGTTGGGCCCGTTAAACGAACAGCCCATCATTAACCAGGGAAGGG
>JADGCR010000044.1 GCA_015228895.1 Magnetococcales bacterium | reverse complement strand
TTACGGGTCCAGGGGGATTATCCCCCTGGTGGGGTCCAGGGGCAAAGCCCCTGGTGGGGTCGGGGCAAAGCCCCCACTGTGAAACCCTGTTATTTGCCGCCGCCCAAGGTGTGGACATACAGTGTCAGTTGCTTGATGCTCAATGGATCCAGATGCCGCCCCACCTCCTTGAACTCCTTGCCCCAGGCCGGCATGGCGCCACTGCGACCTTTGGCGATGGAGTCGCCCACGGAGGCGGGATCCCCGCCGTACAGCCACAGGGCGTCCGTCAGATTGGGAGCGCCCACCGGTGGCAGGGGTTGTCCGGCGAGGGTCCCCTTGAGAGATCCATCCCCCTTGTCCCCATGACAGCCGTTGCAGGCGGCCTCACCATGGAACAGCGGGTCTCCCCGTTGCGCCGCCTGAGCGTCCATGGACTTGCCGGACAGGGAGAGCACATACTGGGTCAGATCGTTGACCTGCTCCTGGGAGAAGCCGCCCCCCATGGTTTTCAGGTGGGCGGGCATCTGGCCCGTGCGTCCCTGATTGATGGAGGTGAAAATGGTCTCCAGATCGCCACCGAACAACCAGTCGTCATCCGTCAGGGTGGGGAACCCGCCCGCCTTGGCGCCGATGCCCCCACTGCCGTGACAGGGGGCGCAATGATCCCCGAAGATGGCCTTGCCGCCGGAAATGGCGTATTGCAACAGTTGGTTGTCCTTGGCGATCTCCTGCAAGGACAGCCGTTCCATGCGTTCGTTGATGGTTTTGCGCCGGGTCTGGGCGTCCGCCACCTCCTGGTTGAACTCCTGGTGGGTGGACCACCCCAGCAACCCTTTGGTGAACCCTTGGGCCATGGGCCAGGCCGGATAGAGGATCCAGTAGAAAACTGACCAGATGATCGTGGCATAAAAAGTGTACAGCCACCATTTGGGCAAGGGATTGTTGAACTCCTGCAATGGATAACCGTCATCGTCATCCCATTGGTGACCCGTGGTATCCACATCCTTAATATCCGCCATCACATCGTCTCCTTGTCACTCAGCGGGTCTGGGCCTGATAACTGGAAAAGTCCACCAGGGTGCCAAGCATTTGCATATAGGCCACCAGGGCATCCAGTTCGGTGATTTGTTCGGGTTGTCCATCGAAATCGTCTTTCGGCACCTTTTTGCCGTACCGTTTGGTCAAACCCGCGCCGTCGCTGCTGCCGGAGGCCTGACTGACCAGATCCTGCCTGGCGTTGGCGATCTGTTCCGGTGAGTAGGGAACCCCCACCAGGGACAGGACCTGCATCCGTTTTTCGATGTCATCGTATTTCAGGAGATTTTTGCGCAGCCAGGGATAGGCGGGCATCACCGATTCCGGGACCACGTTCTGCGGACGGAGCATGTGGGCCTGATGCCACTGGTTGGAATACTTGCCGCCGACCCGCGCCAGATCCGGTCCGGTCCGCTTGGACCCCCACTGGAACGGATGGTCGTACATGCTTTCCGCGGCCAGGGAGTAGTGACCGTAGCGTTCCGCCTCGTCCCGGAAGGGACGGATCATTTGAGAGTGGCAGTTGTAGCACCCTTCCCGGATATAGATGTCCCGTCCGGTCAGTTCCAGGGGGGTGTAGGGACGCATCCCCTCGACCTTCTCGATGGTGCTCTTGATGAAGAACAACGGTACAATTTCGACGATTCCACCAATGGAGACCAGCACAAGGATCAGGATGGCCATGAGGGGAATGCTTTTTTCGATCGTGGCGTGTTGCATAGCGCTTCTCCCAATCATCCAGCCGTGGCCGGGGTGGCGTTGCCCTTGCCCCGCACGGTCATCAACAGGTTATAGACCATCACCAGGGCGCCCGCCAGAAAGACGACGCCACCGATGGTCCGGATCAGGTAGTAGGGATGCATGGCGGCCACGGTTTCGGCGAAGGAGTAGCTCAGGTTGCCGAAGGAGTCATACGCCCGCCACATCAAGCCCTGCATGATCCCTGAAATCCACATGGCCACGATGTAAATGACCACGCCGATGGTGGCCAGCCAGAAGTGCAGATTGACCAGACGCGTCGAGTACATGGTGACCCCCCACAGTCTGGGCACCATGTGATAGATGGCGCCGAAGGAGACCATGGCCACCCATCCCAGAGCGCCGGAGTGGACATGACCGATGGTCCAGTCCGTGTAGTGGGAGAGGGCGTTGACCGACTTGATGGACATCATCGGGCCTTCGAAGGTGGACATGCCGTAGAAGGAAAGCGACACGATGAAAAAGCGCAGGATGGGATCGGTGCGCAGCTTGTGCCAGGCGCCGGAGAGGGTCATGATGCCATTGATCATGCCGCCCCAGGAGGGGAGCAGCAGCATGATGGAGAAGGTGGCGCCCAGGGTGCCGGCCCAGTCCGGCAAGGCGGTGTAGTGCAGGTGGTGGGGACCGGCCCAGATGTACATGAAACTCAGCGCCCAGAAATGGACGATGGAGAGTCGGTAGGAGTAGACCGGACGTTCCGCCTGCTTGGGCACGAAATAATACATCAGGCCCAGGAAGGCGGCGGTCAGGAAAAAGCCCACGGCGTTGTGACCGTACCACCACTGGATCATGGCGTCCTGGACGCCGGAGAAGACGGAATAGGAGTCGGTCATGTTGACCGGAACGGCCAGGTTGTTGACGATGTGCAGCATGGCCACGGTGATGATGAAGGCCAGATAGAACCAGTTGGCGACATAGATGTGTGGTTCTTTCCGCCGCGCCAGGGTGCCGACGAAATTGATGAAGTAGGCCACCCAGACCACGGTGATGAGCAGGTCGATGGGCCAGATGGGTTCCGCGTACTCCTTGCCCTGGGAAAGACCCAGCGGGTAGGTGATCACCACCAGCACCACCACCAGGTTCCAGCCCCAGAAGGTGAAACCGGAGAGGAAGTCCGAAAACAGCCGCGCCTTGCAGGTGCGCTGCACCACATAATAACTGGTGGCGAACAACACCGAACCACCGAACGCGAAGATCACCGCCGAGGTGTGCAACGGACGCAGACGCCCGAAGGTGATATAGGGAATCCCGCCGTTGAGATCCGGGAACGTCAGTTCCAACGCCAGGATCACCCCCACCAGGAAACCAACGACGGCATAGATGACCGCTGCGATGGTGAAGCGTTTGACCACCTCGTAGTCATACGTCTGAATGTGACTTGGTTGCTGACCCACCGTCTCCTCCTCTTCGTTTTGTTATAAAAACCATCTTTTAATTTTTGTCAATCCCTGCCGGTCAATTTAGCATTACCGCCAGGAAAAATCAAACAATTTTTTAGCGCCGCCCGAAAAAACCGCAGCGCATCTTGCAAAACATGTAAGCATATAGTTCTTGATATTTTCAGTCTTGAAAAATTTTTTATTGTGAAAAAAAATGGACTTGGCACCCGCAACCGGCATAACATACACCGGTCCCGTGGGTACACAGAACTTACATGCACTATGGAAGGCGACATGTCAACCGAAACACCGTCTCTTTACGCCAGCTGGAAAAAAATCTATCCACGCCATCAGCCTGGTTTCTTCCGTCGTTTGCGATGGAGCGTCTACGCGATGGAACTGGGCATCTTCCTGCTGCTGCCCCTGTTGCGCTGGGAGCGGGGTCCGGGACTGCCCGATCAGGCGGTGCTGTTCGACCTGCCGGAAAGAAAGTTCTACCTCTTCGATATCGTTGTCTGGCCTCAGGAGATCTTCCTGCTGGCCTTCCTGTTGATCGCGGCCGCCATCGGTCTGTTTTTCATGACGGCTCTGGCGGGGCGTGTGTTCTGCGGCTACATGTGCGTGCAGACGGTTTGGACCGATCTGTTTTTGCAGGTGGAGCGTCTGTTCGAGGGCCACCACAAACAGAGGCTCAAGCTGGACCGCCTTCCCGGCGGCGGACGGAAATGGCTCGTCAAGCTCGGCAAGCATGGCACCTGGCTCCTGATCAGTGCGCTCACCGGCTGGGCGTTTGTCGCCTATTTCGCCGACGCCCCGACTCTGGCGCGGCAGTTTCTCAACGGCACCGCCCCCCACCCCGCCTGGTTCACCCTGTCGTTTCTGACCTTGACCACTTACGTCATGGCCGGACTGGCCCGCGAGCAGGTCTGCATCTACATGTGTCCCTATGCCCGTTTTCAAGGCGTCATGTTCGACGAGGACACGATGATCGTGGCCTATCACCCGGAACTCGGGGAACCACGGGAGTCCAACCGGCGCACCCGCACCGCACCGGGCTCCCGGGTCGGCCTGTGCATCGACTGTGATTCCTGCGTGACGGTCTGTCCCACGGGCATCGACATCCGCAACGGGCAGCAATACGAGTGCATCACCTGCGGAGCCTGCATCGACGCCTGCGACAGCGTGCGGCAACGGCT
Source organism: Magnetococcales bacterium (assembly GCA_015228895.1). Next base: position 8,678 of record JADGCR010000044.1, on the reverse strand, counting down.
CGGTTTCGCCCCGCGCCTGGTGCGCTACACCTCCCTGCGGGAACTCAAGGGGGAAAGAACCCGCTGGTTGCGCCCCAGGATCCTGGTGTACGCCCTGCTGCTGACGGTGTTTCTGGGGGGAATCCTGCTCTTTCTGCTCCGTCATTCCCCTCTGGAGATGACGGTGATCGGACATCGGCAACCGCTGTACATCATGCAATCGGATGGATCGATTCAAAACAACTTCACCTTGCGGGTCCTCAACATGACCGAAAAGCAGCAAACCTACTCCCTGCGTGTCACGGGCCTGAACGGGGCCTCCCTGACAATGGCGGCCATTGACACCCGCACCCCCGGGGGAGACCCGTCGTTCAGCGTCTCCCCCGGTTCGGTGAACGCCTTCACGGTCTATCTCAAGCAGGCCAGGGAACAGGTGCGGCCCGGCAAGCAGGAGATTCTTTTCAAGCTGTCCGCCCGGCAACCGGAGGGGGGATCGGCTGCCTACACCAGCGTTTTCATGAGGCCATGATGGAACCATCGACCACGGGAAAAGGGAACAAGCGAATCTGGCGCCTGGAGCCATGGCCAACGGCGATCGTGCTGTTCTTTCTGGTGATTTTTATGGTGAACGCCTTTTTTGTTCGCGTGAGCATGGTCTCCTGGACCGGCGTGGTCACGGAGGGATCCTACAACAAGGGGCTGGTCTACAATCAGGTCATCAAGGCGCAAAACGCCCAGGACGCCCTGGGGTGGCGCGTCACCCTGGATGAGTCCGGCCTGCGGGCGGGAGAGGCCGGACGGCTGACCCTCTCCCTGTGGGACGGAACGGGACAACCCTTGCGCAACGCCCGCATTCAGGGGATCCTGTTTCGGCCCGTCGCCCAGGGGATGGATCAGACGTTCACCATGTCGGAAGAACAGCCCGGTCTCTACGGGACGAGGTTGCCGGTCCCGTCACCGGGTCAGTGGGATGTCAAACTCCAGATCCAGGCCAACGACGAGGAGTTCCGGTATGTGCGCAGAATTCAGCTGCCCCCCCAGATTCAAGGAGGTTGACCATGGAGTATCCCCAACTGGCGAGTTTCTCCCGGCAGTTCGCTCTGGTGTGGTTTTTTGTGTTGTTCGTGGCCATTCTGGTCTGGGCCTTCTGGCCGGGCAACAAAAAGCGGTTCGAACGGGAAGGACAGAAAATCCTGGAGGAGGATGACGCGTTGCCCCCCTCCTGAGTCAACCCCGTTCCTCCCGCTGTCCGGCCAACCGCTCTTTCGCCCGGGTGGGCGGTTCCACCGGAATCATCTCCTGGTCATCCTCGAACAGAATGCGGTGGGCGGGGCCTTCCATGTCGTCGAACTGGCCATGGCGAATCGACCAGATGAGCAGGCCCAGCCCGACCAGACTCAGCAGCACCGCCAGAGGCAACAATAAATAGACTGTATTCATGACCGGTCATCCGGTTGCGACTGCCGCAAACGCAGGGCGTTGCCCACCACCACCAGACTGGACAGGGGCATGGCGATGGCCGCGACGATGGGAGAGACCAGACCGCTCATGGCCAGGGGAATGGCCACCAGATTGTAACACAACGAGACGGTATAGTTCTGCCGGATGATGCGCAAGGTGCGCCGCGCCAACTGGAAGACCCGCACCACGGAATACAGATCCCGATTGAGCAGGATCACATCCGCCGCCGAGACCGCCAGATCCGCCGCGTTCGCCACCACCAGGGCCACATCCGCACGGGCCAGGGCGGGGGCGTCGTTGACCCCGTCTCCCACCATGGCCGTCACCTCCCCCGACTGCTGCAGCCCGGCGATCATCCGCTCCTTGTCCGCGGGCAGGACGTCGCTCACCACCCGTTCCACCCCGATCGTCCGCCCGATGAACTCCACCACCGCCCGCCGGTCCCCGGAAAGCAGCATGACGGGCAGTCCCATCGCTCCCAGCGCTCCGATCACCTCTTTGGCGTTGGGTTTCGGGGCGTCCGCCAGCCCGATCCAGCCCAGCAGCCGCCCCTCCCGTCCACAGGCGGTCCAGGTGACCGGATGATCCCCATCCCCGGGAAAAACCGGCGTCTCGCCCCCCTCCATGACAAACTCCGGCCTTCCCACCCGCACCCGTTGTCCCCGCACCGTGGCTTCCATGCCCAATCCGGCGACATTCGACACCCCGTCGCCCTCCATGGCCCGCCCCCAGCCCCGCGCCAGGAACTCCCGGTGGATGGCCCGTCCCAGGGGATGCTCGGAGTGCTGTTCCACCGCGGCCGCGCAACCCAGCAGGGCAGATTCGTCCACTCCCGCCACGGGGACCAGCCGTTCCACTCCGGGGGTGCCCAGAGTCACCACCCCGGTCTTGTCCATGACCACCCGCGTCACCCGTTCCAGACGTTCCAGGGTTTCGCCGCTCTTCAGCAGGATGCCCATGCGCGCCGCGGCGCCCATGGCCACGATCATGGCCGACGGCGCCCCCAGCCCCAACGCGCAGGGACAGGTGATGATCAACACCGCCACGCTGTGCTCCAGCGCCACGGAGGGGTCGCGCCACCACCAGAACCCCAGGGTGGCGGCGGCCAGCAGCAGCACCATCCCCACAAACCGCGCCGCCACCCGGTCCGCCATGCCCTGAATGGGGGGACGCCGGGCCTGGGCCGTCTCCACCATCCGGAGTATGCGGGCCAGGGCCGTATCCTCCCCCACCCGCACCGCTTCCAGAAAGACCACCCCGTCCAGATTCATCGCCCCCCCCGCCAGCCCGTCCCCCGGCCCCCTGACCACCGGCAGACTCTCCCCGGTCAACATCGATTCGTCCACGCTGGTGCGACCGGAGAGGATGATGCCGTCCACGGGAATCCGCTCTCCCGGCCTGATCACCACCTGTTCCCCGACCCGCACCTCGCGCACCGGCACCACGCACTGTTCCCCATCCCGGATGACCACCGCGCTGCGTGGTTCCAGGTTGAGCAACCGTTCCATGGCTCCGGCCGCCTTGCCCCGGGCCGCCGACTCCAGGTATCGACCCGCCAGCAGCACGAAGATGAACATGGAGACCGAATCGAAATAGACCTCCCCCTCCCCGCGCAGGGTGACGACCACGCTGTAGCCATAAGTCACCCAGGCCCCCAGGGCGATGGGCAGATCCATCGCCAGACGCCCGGCGCGCAAACCGTTCCAGGCCCCCCGCACGAACAGCCCGCCTCCGTACACCACCACCGGGGTCGCCAGCAACCAGGAGACCCAATGGAAATAGGTCTTGGCATCCTCCTCCATGCCCTGGAAATATCCCGCGTACAGGGCCACCGCGATGAACATGACATTGGCCGCCCCGAATCCGGCCACCCCCATCCGGGAGAGGAGTTCCCGATCCCGGCGGGAACGCCCCTGTTCGCTCCGGGTCGGGTCGTAGGGTTCCCCCCGGTAGCCGATGCGCCGGATGGTGCCGATGATGTCCGACAACGCGACCCTGCCCGGATTCCATCGCACTCTGGCCCGATGTGTGGCAAAATTGATCCAGACATCTTCCACGCCAGGGAGTTTGCGCAACACCTGTTCGTTCAACCATACGCAAGCGGCGCAATGAATGCCATCCAACATCAGACAGACCTCCCGGCTCCCTTCGACCTCCCGCACCAGTTGGCTTTGATACTGCGGGTCATCGAAGGCGCGCAGCGCCTCCAGGTCGCTCTCCACTGGCTGCATGCCCGGGGAATCGCCCTCCCGGCGCAGGTAATAGTCCGCCAAACCCATGTCACGGATCATCCGCCAGGCTCCCAGACACCCCGCGCAACAGAACACCAGCCCCTCCTCCCGCAGGGATGCCCGGGGCGGGGCTTCCAGACCACAATGATAACACGTTGGAGAAACACTGCTCATGACACCCACCCTGATGGATTTATGGCTGGTCTTTTTCACCACGCTGCTGGCCAGCGGCCACTGCATCGGCATGTGCGGCGGTGTGGCCATGGCCTGTTCCCTGGGACACGGCAACGATCCGGAGCAGCCGTTCTGGCATCCCCGGCGCATCCGTCTGCCGCTGCTGTACACCCTGGGACGCCTGGGCACCTACCTGCTGCTCGGAGCCGCCAGCGGCTGGCTCGGTTCCATGGCCCTGTTCCTCCTGCGACCCTCCCCCCTGTTTGGCATCCCCCATGTGGCCGTGGGCCTGATCATGATCGTGATGGGACTCGAAACCTGCGGTCTGATCGCTTTGGGCAATCCCGGCGGCAACGGCGACGGCTGGCTCGCGCGGGGGATCCGCTCCACGTCCGGCGCGCCCAGAAACCGGCGCGCCCTGGGGATGGGCATCATCACCGGCCTGCTCCCCTGCTCCATGCATTGGGCCTTTCAGGCCAAGGCGTTCGAGAGCGGTTCCCTGTCCGGGGGTCTGGCCATTCTGTCGGCCTTCGGTCTGGGCACCCTGCCCGCCATGCTGGGCTTTGGCATGCTCTCCACCTGGCTGGACCACAAGACGAGACGCAAAATCCTGTTCGTCGCCGGACTGCTGATCGTGGTGATGGGTGCCATGAGCCTGAAGCGGGGAATCGTGCGCCTGGCGTTCTTCTGATCCACGTTTTTCCTGGCCGTGGAGCTTTGCAGCATAATCCCCCCGCGCCGGTTTGACAATGATCAAGTCCGCCTTGCCACGCTTCTTTTCCGTGTGGTATCCTGTAGCGGCTACTTAAGTGAAAGTTCCTTGCAAAAGACGCCTTGCCACGGATTGCCCATGTCCATTACCGCCGATACCGTCCGCCACGTCGCCACGCTGGCCCGTCTGGAGGTCTCCCCCGACGAAATTCAGACCTATACCGGACAGCTCTCCCGCATCCTGGGTCTGATGGAACAGTTGCAATCCATCCCCACGGAGGGGGTTTTGCCCATGTCCCACGCCGTGGAGATGACCCTGCCGGAACGGGAGGATCGGGCGGTCAACACCAATCAACGGGACGCCATGCTGGCCAACGCCCCGGACCAGGCGGAAGGGTGTTTCCGCGTGCCGAAAATCATCGAATGATCTTAAACCTCACTCAGGATACCCGCCAATCGTGGACGCCGCCACCCTGACCCTGGCCCAAGCCGCCCAAGCCCTGGCATCCGGGACCGTCTCCTCCGTGGAGTTGACCCGCGCCTGTCTGCAGCGCATCGCCACCCTCAACCCGGACCTCAACGCCTACATCACCGTGGACGAGACCGCCGCCCTGCAAGCCGCCGCAGCCGCGGACCAGCGCCTGGCCCGGAAGGACGGCACCACCCCCCTCACCGGCATCCCACTGGCCATCAAGGATCTCTTTTGCACCCGGAACCTGCGCACCACCTGCGGTTCCGCCATGCTGGAGCACTTCCGGCCCCCCTACGAATCCACCGTGACCAGCCGCCTCCTGGAGGCGGGCGCGGTGTTCCTGGGGAAGACCAACATGGACGAATTCGCCATGGGCTCCTCCAACGAGACCTCCTTTTTCGGTCCGGTACGCAACCCCTGGGATCGGGAGCGCACCCCCGGAGGGTCGTCCGGCGGCTCGGCGGCGGCCATGGCCGCGGGCATGTGCCTGGGCGCCATCGGCACCGACACCGGCGGCTCCATCCGGCAACCGGCGGCCATGACCGGCATCACCGGACTCAAACCCACCTATGGCCGGGTCTCCCGTTTCGGCATGATCGCCTTCGCCTCCTCTTTGGATCAGGCCGGTCCCATGACTCGCACCGTCGAGGACGCGGCGTTGATGCTGCAGATCATGGCCGGTTTCGATCCCCTGGACTCCACCTCCATCGACGCCCCGGTCCCGGACTACCCCGCCCTGCTGAACCGGAAAATGCGTGGTCTGCGGATCGGCATTCCGGCGGAATATTTCGGCGCGGGCCTGGACCCGGAAGTGGAGGCCGCCATCGTGAAGGTCCAGGAGGTCTACCGGGATCTGGGCGCGGAGATGGTCCCCGTCTCCCTGCCCATGACCGGGCACGCCATTCCCACCTACTACATCATCGCTCCCGCCGAAGCCTCGTCCAATCTGGCCCGTTACGACGGCATCCGCTTCGGACACCGCACGGCCCATCCCAAGGATCTCAAGGAGTTGTACTGCCGCACCCGTGCCGAAGGGTTCGGCGCGGAGGTCAAACGGCGCATCATGCTGGGCACCTATGTCCTCTCCTCCGGCTACTACGACGCCTATTACCGCAAGGCGCAACAGGTCCGGCGTCTGATCGCCGAGGATTTCGCCCGGGCCTTCCGGGAACACCACCTGGGGGTGATCCTCACCCCCACCGCGCCGGAAACCGCCTTCCGCCTGGGAGAGAAGAACGCGGACCCGGTGAGCATGTATCTTTCCGATATCGACACCATCAATGTCAATCTGGCGGGTCTGCCGGGCCTCTCCCTGCCTTGCGGCTTCGACTCCGGACGGTTGCCCATCGGCTTCCAGCTCATTGGACGCCCCCTGGACGAAGCCACCATTCTGGCCACGGGCCACGCCTATCAACAGGCCACCCGTTGGCACGCCACCACACCCCTGGGGACACCATGAACACGGATGCCCGCTTCGAGACCGTCATCGGCCTGGAGATCCACACCCAACTGCGCACCCGCTCCAAGATCTTCTGCGGCTGCCCCAACCAGTTCGGGGCCGCGCCCAACACCCAGATCTGCCCGGTGTGCGCCGCGTTTCCCGGGGTGCTGCCGGTGCTCAACCAGGAGGTGTTGAACATGGCCATCAAGACCGGACTGGCGATCAACGGTCAGATCCGTCTGCGCAACGAATTCTCCCGCAAGAACTATTTTTATCCCGACCTCCCCGCGGGCTATCAGATCTCCCAGTTCGAGCTCCCCATCGTCGAGCACGGGGAACTGCTGATCGATCCGGAAGGGGCGCCCCGCAAGCGCATCGGCATCACCCGCATCCACATGGAGGTGGACGCGGGCAAGAATCTCCACGAGGGAATCGTGGGGGCCTCCTGGGTGGACCTCAACCGCACCGGCACCCCGCTGCTGGAGATCGTCTCGGAACCCGACCTGCGTTCCGCCGCCGAGGCCGGGGCCTATCTGAAAAAACTGCGCTCCATCGTCCGCTATCTGGAAGTGTGCGACGGCAACATGGAAGAGGGTTCGTTCCGTTGCGACGCCAACGTTTCGGTGCGCCTGCGGGGGGCGGACCGCCATGGCACACGGGCGGAGATCAAGAATCTCAACTCCATCCGCAACGTCATGCGGGCGATCGAATACGAAACCGGGCGTCAGATCGACCGGATCGACAGCGGCCAACAGGTGATCCAGGAGACCCGTCTGTGGGACGCCAACCAGAACCTCACCCGTCCCATGCGGGGCAAGGAGGAGGCCCACGATTACCGTTATTTCCCGGAACCGGACCTCCCCCCGGTCCGGATCACCGCGGAGCGCATCGCGGCCATCAAGGCCACCCTGCCGGAGCTGCCGGATGACAAGTTCCGGCGTTTTCAGGCGCAGTACGAGCTGTCCGAATACGATGCCGGGGTGTTGACCGCCAGTCGGGAGTTGGCGGACTATTTCGAGACCGCCGCCAGCAGCGCCGCTCCCGCCGAGCCGAAAGCGGTGGCCAACTGGGTGACCGGGGAACTCCTGGGGCGGCTCAACAGGGAGGGGTGGGAGATCGCCCAATGCCCGATCCCGGCCACCTCTCTCGCCGCCCTGACCGCCATGATCCAGAACAACCTCATCTCCGGCAAAATCGCCAAGACCGTCTTCGCCCACATGTGGGAGAAAGGCGGGGAACCTCGACAGATCGTCGCGGAGCAGGGTCTGACCCAGGTGACCGACCAGGGGGCCATCGAAGCGGAAGTGGACCGGATTCTCGCGTCGCACCCGGACAAGATCGCCCAGTTCCGATCCGGAAAGACCCAGTTGCTGGGCTTCTTCGTGGGCGAAATCATGAAAGCCACCCGTGGCAAGGCCAACCCGGGGGTGGTCAACGAACTGCTGAAACAGAAACTGGGGCCGTCTTGACACCGGCTGGCGCATTTTCTTATTGACAAAAAGGCGCCGGATGGGGACAATTCGACCAAAAGGCATCCACCTCAAGAGAACACTTCAAAAACAAGAGATTCATCGATGGAGAGACAGCCATGAGTATCGGCGTCATTGAAGATCTGACCGCAAAGGCCATTGCCGTGGGCAAACGCTATTCCGCCCAGCTGCAACAAACCACCAAGGAAAAAGTGTCCAGCACCCTGGACCTGCAACCCCTGGTCAGCAAAATGTCCGGCATTACCGAATCGGTGGCCATCAAGGTGAACATCTCCCAGGCGGCCAGACAGAAAGCCGTGCTGTCACGTTGACAAAGGGATGCCCCGTCCAACCAGACGTTTGACCCCCTGTCGCTCCACAATCCAGTTTTCGCATACCGGATGGTTGATTGGCCTGATCTGGCTGGTCTGGACATCCCCCGCGCTGGCCGCCGAGACGCCGGACCCCTATCCCGTCAAGATCACCGCCAACCTCCCCTACATCGATCTGCCCCAACTCCATCAGGGGAGGGATGTCCGTCTGCAACGGGATCAAAACACGGAAAACGTGTTGGAATTCGATTTCTCGTTCACCTCCCGCAAGTGTCCCCCGTTCTGCATTCAGCCCATGGTGCTCAGCCCCGGGGTGGAGACCATCGCCGAATTGGAGGTGATCGACGTCATCAAGCGGGTCGCCCAGAAAGACCATTCCGTGCTGCTGATCGACTCCCGCACCGAGGA
>JADGCR010000449.1 GCA_015228895.1 Magnetococcales bacterium | reverse complement strand
TGCTCCACGATTTCGCCGACACGGGAGCCTTGCTGACCCGGCTGGATCTGGTGATCACCATCGACTCCTCGGTGGCCCATCTGGCGGGCGCCCTGAACAAACCCTGCTGGGTGCTGCTGCCGGCCTGGGAGAGCGATTGGCGCTGGTTGCGGGAGCGGAGCGACTCCCCCTGGTATCCCGGCGTCATGCGCCTTTTCCGGCAGCGTGCCGTGGGGGAGTGGTCGGCGGTGGTGACGCAGTTGGTGGACGCGCTGACTCCCTTGACCATCGCCCCATGAACGCCGCCCCATGAACGCCGCCGAATGCTATAATCGCGGGATCGATCTCTGCGAGCAACGACGCTTCGCCGAGGCGGAAGCCGCCTTCCGCCAGGCCCTGGAGCTTTGCCCGGAGATGATCGAGGCCCAATGCAATCTCGCCGCCCTGCTCCAGTCCGGACAGGGGGTGGAGGAGGCCGAACGGCTGTATCGGCAGGTGTTGCGCCAGATCCCCGACGATCCGGACGCCATGAACAATCTGGCCAATCTGCTCTCCGGGCAAAGACGCTTCGCCGAGGCCAACGCCCTGCTGGAACAGGCCACGCTCCGCCACCCGGACGATGGGACGCTGCGCAACACGCTGGGGGTGCTCCTCAAAAATCTGGGACGGTTCGCCGCGGCCGAAGCCCTGTTCCAGCAGGCCCTGGAGCGGAACCCGGACAGCGCCGAAGCCCACAACAACCTGGGCAACCTGTTGCAGGAACAGGGACGCCTCACCGAGGCCGAAGCCGCCTACCGGCACGCCCTGAGCCTGGAGCCGGACCATGTGGACGCCGGCTGGAACCTGGGTCTGCTGCACCTCTCCATGGGAAATTTCCAGGCGGGCTGGCCCCTGTATGAACTCCGCACCCACCCCGCCCGCGACACCCGGCAGGTCAAACCCCGCCCATTCCCCTTTCCCCAATGGCGGGGGGAGGATCCCGGCGGCAAAAGGGTGCTGGTCGTCGCGGAACAGGGTTTTGGGGACCTGCTGCAGTTCGCCCGGCTGCTCCCCGTCATGAAACGCCTTGGGGTCGGTTGGATCACGTTGCTCTGCCACCCCCTGCTGCTCCCCTTGATGACCACCCTGGAAGGGGTGGATGCGGTGGTGGCGGAACGGCGGGATCAGACCTGCCCCGAACACGATTTCTGGGTGTTCGCCCTCTCCCTCCCCTGGCGTCTGGGGATCACCCTGGAGAACCTTCCCAACGCCCTGCCCTATCTGCGGGCTCCCAGGGAACACGCGTCGGCGTTGCCTCCCGGCTTCCGGGTGGGTCTGGCCTGGCGGGGCAACCCCGCCCACCAGAACGATCCCCACCGCTCCCTGCCGGATTTGGCGCTCCTGGCCCCGTTGTGGTCCGTGGAGGGGGTGGTTTTTGTCAGTCTGCAAAAAGGGGTGGGAGAGGAAGAAGCGCGCCATCCTCCCGCCGGGCAGCCCCTGCTGGAGATGGGGGCCACCCTCCACGACTTCGGGGATGCGGCGGCGTTGCTGTCCCGGCTGGATCTGGTCATCACCATCGATTCCGCCATGGCCCATCTGGCTGGCGCGCTGGGCAAGCCGTGCTGGGTGTTGCTGTCGGCGCGGGGCACGGATTGGCGCTGGCTGCGGGGACGTTCCGACTCCCCCTGGTATCCGGGGGTGATGCGCCTTTATCGGCAAACCACCCCGGACGACTGGGGCCGGGTGGTGGCGCAGGTGACTGGGGAACTCGCCGCCCATGTCCGTCACCAACGGGGGATCGAGGCGCTGCGCGGGGGAGCGGTGCTGGCCGCCCTCCCCCATCTGCAGGCCGCCCTGGAAGCCGCGCCCCATCGGGAGCAACACTGGCTGGATTACCTCCACGCCCTGCTCCGGAGCGGACAACCGGAAACGGCCGCGCAGGTGCTGGCCCGGGGACGCGGGCTGGGACTGGCGGGGGAAGTGGTGGACGGACTGGAACGCTTCTGCTACACCCTGCTCACCATGAACACCCTGTTCGTCCGGCAATGTTTCCCCCAGCTGGAACAGATGGCCAGGGAACTGCTCGTCCACTGCCCGGAGGATTACTGGTGCCACAAGGCGTTGGGTCTGTCCCTGATGGAGCAGGGGAAAAAGGCCTGTGCCGTGGCCCCCCTGACCCGGGCCGTGGCGTTGCTGCCGGAGGATGTGGCGCTGACGTACAATCTGGGGGTGCTGCTCATGGAGCAGAACGCCCTCCAGGAGGCGGAAGCGGTGTTCCGTCAACTCCTGGACCGTCAACCGGACCACCGGGAGGGGGGCAACAACCTGGGCCTGATCCTGAAACGCCAACAACGGTTCGCCGACG
>JADGCR010000448.1 GCA_015228895.1 Magnetococcales bacterium | reverse complement strand
GCAAACGGGGTGCCGCTCCCCCGGAGATTCTGGGGGGAGCTGGTCCGCTGTTGGCCCTGGTGGGGCGTCCGAATGTCGGAAAATCGTCCCTTTTCAATCGGCTGACCCGGACCCGGGACGCTCTGGTGGATGACACCCCCGGCTTGACCAGGGATCGCAAGTACGGGAGCGGGGTGTGGGGGCAGCGGCGGTTTCGTGTGGTGGATACCGGGGGGTTCGAGTTCGACGCCCGGGATGTGGTGTTGGCGGGCATGCAGGAACAGGCCATGCTGGCGGTGGAGGAGGCGGATGTCATTCTGTTTCTGACCGACGCCCGCACTGGTCCGTTGGCGGACGACTGGGAAGTGGCCGAGCTGTTGCGCCGTTCCGGCAAGGTGGTGGTGTGTGTGGTCAACAAAGCGGAAAGTTCGGCGGGTGCCGAGGGCATCGGGGAGTTTCACGCCTTGGGACTGCATCCCGTCATCCCCATCTCCGCGACCCATGGTGTGGGTGTGGACGCGATGCTGGGTTTTGTCTTTTCCCGCTGGTCCAGAATCATGGTCGCTCCGGTGGTGGAAGCGGTCGAGGAGGAGCGGCAGGCGGAAGATGAGGTGCGGGTCGCCATCGTCGGGTGTCCCAACGCGGGGAAGAGCACGCTGGTGAACCGTCTGTTGGGGGAGGAGCGTCTGGTGACCTCGGCCCAGCCCGGCACCACGCGGGACGCGGTGGACGCCCCGTTGACCGATTCGGAGGGAGGACGATTCGTGCTGGTGGACACAGCGGGTATCCGGCGCAAGTCGCGCATCGCCTTGCGCATCGAGAAATACTCCGCCATCGCCGCCCTGCAAGCCATGGAGCGGGCCGGGACCGCGGTGCTGGTGCTGGACGCGGAGCGTGGGGTGACCGAGCAGGATCAGCGGGTGGCCAGTTACGCGGTGGATGCCGGGTGCGGCCTGGTGTTGGCCGTCAACAAGTGGGACACGGTGCGCGTCCGTGGGGAGGTCACCGAGAAGGGGTTCCGTCAGGCTCTGGAAGCGGCCTTTCCCAGGTTGTCCCATGTCCCGGTGGTGTTCATTTCCGCCCAGACCGGCTGGCGTGTGGAACGGTTGTTGCCGGAGGTGCGCCGGGTATGGGAGGCGGGCCGTCAACGCATCTCCACCGGGGTTTTGAACCGCTGGCTGGCCGAGGTGGAGTCCACCAATCCCCATCCCCGCACCGGGGGTCGTCCGGTCAAGATCCGTTTCGTTTCGCAGGTGCGCAGCAATCCCCCGACCCTGTTGTTTTTCGTCAACCGCCCGGATGCCATCGAGGACAGCTATCGCCGCTATCTGGAAAACCGGCTGCGGGAACAGTTCGGTTTCCAGGGCGTCCCGGTGCGCATGACCTTCAAGGGGGGGGGGGACAATCCGTATTTGGATAAGAAAGAAACCAGGCGTTCTGTTTCTTGATCTCATCCGCAAGGCATTCCTCAAGATACATGGCTGTTTCCGGATTTCGCAACAAGGTCTCGCTGGTAGAGTCGAAAGATGCGGATGGTTTGTTGCTCATGGCTTGATCCTCCTTTCGTAGTCAGTCAAGTGTTCCCTGGCCTGCTTCACGGTCCTCCTCGTCGTCCGTCATTTCCTGCGCGACCCGCGACACCACCTCCGACCAGTCTCCGGGACGGGATTGACGGAACAGGCGGGTGGTTTCGGGATACCAGGGGGAGTCGGCGCGGTCGAGTTGCCAGCGCCAGTCGGTTTTGGGGGTGGCCAGCAGAATCCAGCACCTCTTGCCCAGCGCGCCCGCCAGATGGGCCACGGCGGAATCGATGGTGATGACCAGATCCAAATGGGCCACGATGGCCGCGGTGTCGGCAAAATCCCGGATCTCTCCACCCAGGTGCAGCAAGGGCTGGTCGGGGGGAGGGGGCAGGGCCTCCTGTTCCCCCCGGCCCTTTTGCAGACTGATGAACGTGGTCTCCGGCACCGACCACAAGGGGGCCAACCGGGTCAGGCCGGGCAAAGAGCGGTTGCGGTCGTTTGGATGATCGGGATCCCCCCGCCAGACCAGGCCCACCCGCAAACCCCGCAGGCCGGCAAGTCTGTTGCGCCAGTGGGACAGGCGGTCGGCGGGCGGGCGCAGATAGGGAATGGCCACCGGAATGGTCTCCTCCGTGGTCCCCAGACGGTCAGGCAGTGACAGCAGAAAAATCCAGAAATCGTGTGGCGGGTATTCGGTCGCCCCCCAGTCCGCGATCAGACGGTCCACCCCGGCCAGGGAGCCGAACAGCGGGACCAGCGCCGGGTGGCAGACCAGGGTGAGGTGCCGGACCCCCAGCCCCTTGAGCGCGGGGACGAAACGGCAGAACTGGATCTGA
>JADGCR010000447.1 GCA_015228895.1 Magnetococcales bacterium | reverse complement strand
ATGGTTGCTTTCGGTATCCAGTTCGGGGCGGAAATGAAACACCACGAACGGGGCCACGGCCCAGCCCTGTTCCGCCCCGCTGGCCAGGGCAGGATGGACGATGCGACTGAACAGGCCGCCTGGTTGAATCGATTCTGCCAGCAGGCGATTGTTGTGAAACACCCCCTGGCAATACCGCAGATGGGCCACCGGGTCCAGAAAAAACGGGAGGTCCAGAATGGCCATCTCGTCCATGGAGAGGGCGTTGCCGAAAATCTTCCGGTCGGCCCGCATGGCTTTGACCAGCCGCTCACCCAGGGAGAGCCCGGTTGCGGACCGTTTGGGGGCATACAGGGTCACAATCCCCACATGGGCCAATTCCAACCCCTCCTGATCCAATTTGAGACCAGAGTTGAGTTGGATGACCAGGGGGGGATCGGCCATGTCCAACCCCTCCAGAAACGCGCCCATCTGAAAGGCGGGACCCACGATGGTGGAATCCACGATGACCATCAGCATGGGAGAGGTGACGCGTGCGCGCAGGGCACGCAGCAGTGGTGCCACCTCCAAGGGTTCCATTTCCCAGTCATAGGGCACGGGTTCCAGCAGCAGGATATTGTTTTCCCGCGCCTCGATCCTGCGCGCCAACTCTCCCTGGGAGGTGATGCGCCGACTGGAGAACAAAGGTTCCGAAAAGAGCCGCAAGGCCCGTGTCGTTTCGTAGTAGCCGCCAAACAGGTCCAGGCGCAAAGGGGTCTGCACAGTGGGTTTGTACGTCCGCACGCAGGCATGCAACAACAAGACGATGGCGGCCATGCCACTCTGGAAAACGAGATGGGTGGCCTCCCAGTCGGGCCGGGCGGCGCGATACCCTTGACAACGCCTTTCCAGATGATTGGGAGAGACGCACCGTTCGTAGGAAAAACGGGCGCGCTCCCCGGTGGGCAGCCTGATGACGCGACCTGTGGGCGGGGATTTGAGATGGGCATCTCCAAACCCATGGGCAAAACGCAACCAGATTTGCCGGAGTTCCATGGAGAGGGTTTCCAGACGCGCCTCCCCTGCCAGGGTTTCCAGTTCCTGGCCGGCGAGGAGCGTTTGCAATGCTTCTCGCCAATGGATGAAGCCCGGAATGATTTTGGGCTGAACCTGTTGGATGGCCTGGACAATGGCCGTCAAACGCTCCGCTTCATCCTGACATGGATGTGGTGTTTCAGGAGCAAAATCATAGGTTTGTCCAGAAGGTTCGATTTTCGCGGTATTTTTTTTCTGACCAGCGTGAAAAACGATCGGCATGAAATGGTTCCAATCCTGGATGCCAGTTCCTTGTTGAGGGACAGAACCGCCCGGTGCCGAGCGGTTCTGTCCCTCAAGATTGTTGCAGCCATCAGAACTGGAGTATTACCACTCAATTCTTTCCATGTTGGTGAAATCCAGAACCGAGCCATCCTGCAGAGTGATGGTCCCGGAGGCGTCGCCATCGGTAAAGTCGATGCTGCCGTCATTGTTCACGGTGTACTCGGCATCGGTCTGCAAGGTCCAATCGCCGGTATTCTCCAATGAGAAGCCACCGCCAACATCGGTCAGATTCACCGTGTCGAGCCAACTTCCGCCAGCACCGCCATCCGCCTGGTCATGACCGCCGCCAGCGCTGAAAAGGAAGAGATCGTTGCCCTGACCCGCATCCATGTTGTCGTTGCCGGCCCCACCGCTCAAGACATCGTTGCCGTCTCCTCCGGTCAACCGGTCGTTGCCGGTACCGCCGTCAAGGAGGTCGTTGCCGGTGCCGCCATCCAGGTGGTCGTTGCCCGCCCCACCTACCAGCTTGTCGTTGCCGGCCCCGCCATCCAGGTGATCGTTGCCTTTTCCACCATCCATTTGATCACCTTTGGTGGTACCTGTCAGGTGATCATTTTTATCTCCACCGGAGTCATTTTTATCGTAGGATCCTTTAGCTTCGGTATAATCATGGGTGCCCGCGATGTCAGAGTAGTCGATGACATCCGGGACATCCTGGATTTCCGGGAGTTCCACCGTGATGGCTCCGGTAGCCGTGTTGAAATCGTCGCCATCCTGGGTGGTCACTTGAATGCCCAGGGTGAAGTCGTCTCCGGCGCCTTCCGCCGGGGTGATCGTCAGATCATCGACCGTCCAGGCGATGGGCTGGCCCTCATCGTTGTACACGGTGGCGGTCAGGTCTTCCTGAGCGATCACCCAGGTTCCAGGTTCGGAACCGGCATGACCCACACTCAAAATCGCACCATCCGGCACATCAGTCAGCGTGATGTCGCTCGCCAGAGACTCGGAACCATCCGTATCCTGGAGCGCAAACTGGATCTCCAAAACCACCTGCCCGGAACCACCACCGCC
>JADGCR010000446.1 GCA_015228895.1 Magnetococcales bacterium | reverse complement strand
GGTCAAGGAGATCTTCTCACTGAAGATCAACGCCGATCTGGTCACCCTGAGCGCCTGCCAGACCGGCCTGGGACAATTGCGGGGGAGCGAGATGATCGGCCTGAACCGGGCCTTTCTCTATGCCGGCACCCACAGCCTGATCTCCTCGTTGTGGCGGGTGGACGATCTCTCCACCGCCGTGCTGATGAAACATTTCTACCGCAACTACACCAGCATGAACAAGGCCGACAGTCTGCGTCAGGCCCAGCTCATGGTGAAACAGAACTTCCCCCATCCGGCCAACTGGGCCGGATTCAACCTGTTGGGGGATTACCAGTAGGCTCACACCTCCTTGAGGGCCAGCAGTTCCGTATTGGTGAACCGCAGACGGTGGGAGAGGGCGCGGGCCAGGCGGCCAAAGAAACGGTTGCCCAACTCGGGATGGGACTTGACCACCTCGTCGAAACGGTGCCGGGAGATGATGTACAGGTCGGTGGGAAGATCCACCACCGCGTCGGAGGAGCGGTGTCCCCGATCCAGAAAGGCCATGTCGCCGAAGAAGTTGCCCCGGCCGAACACCGCCAGGGTCATGCTCTTGCCCCCCTGCAGGGGCAGCACCATGCGCACCTGGCCCCGCCGCACAAAATAGATCTCGTCCCCCACATCCCCCTGGGAAAAGACCTTCTCCCCGCCACCGAAACCCCGTTCCTCGGTGGCGGTGGTCATGACGGCGTGGCACTGCTCGTCCAGCAGGCCCCGCAACAGGGCGATCTCCCTCAATTCCAGCGGTCGCTCCTCTCCCGCCTCCTGCTGGCGGTTCTCCTCGATCAGCCGATCCTCGATCCACTCCATGGCGGCGTCCAGATCGGAAAAGACCTGCATGTTGTCCCCGTGGGAGAGCAGGCCGGTCTGCTCGAAATAGACCCCCAGATCCTCGCCGGAAGGGAGCTGGGAGGGCAGATCGCTGAACAGCAGACAGGCCTGCCGATCTTTCAGGATGGCCCCGATCTGGGTCAACATGCGTATCGCGGTGAAGTCCACGGATTGCACATGGCGCAAGTCCAGCACCAGATAGCGACACCGTTTCAGTTCCGCCTCCAGGGCGGTGAACAGTTGATCCGTGGTGCCGAAGAAAAGGTTGCCCTGCAGTTCCACGATGGTGCTCGCCTGGCCATGGGCCGCCAGGATCTCCTTCTCTTCGTGCAGGCGGCTGCGCTTGGAGGAGACCTGATCCCCATGCCGCAGACGGCGCACCACCGAACTGCGCACCTGATCCCGCAAGAACAGCACCACGGCGAACCCGATCCCGGCCCCGGCGGCGGCGATCAGGTTGAAGGAGACCGCCACGATCACCACCGCGGCAATGACGAAAAAGTCCAACATGGTGGAGCGCTGTTTGAGCATGGTGAAGCTGTGCCAGTCGAACATGCGATAGGCCACCACCATCAGAATCCCCGCCAGGGCGGCGATGGGCACCCAGCCGATCAGCCGGGCGAACAGCAACAGCACCACCAGGGAGAACACCCCCTCCAGGAAGCCGGAGAGACGGGTCCGCCCCCCGCTGTTGATGCTCACCAGGGTGGCCCCCATGGTCCCGGCCCCCGGCATTCCCCCCACCACGGAGGAGAGCATGTTGCTCAACCCCTGCCCGATCAGGGTGCGATTGGAGTTGTGCCGGGAACGGGTCAGGGCGTCCACCACCACGCAGGTTTTCAGGGTGTCGATGGACAACAGCACCGACAAGGTCATGGTGGGCACCAGAATGGCGGCGAAATCGGCCATGCTCATTTTGCCCATGGCCTGCCAGCGATCCTGGAACCCCTGGGTCATGGCGGAGAAATCCACGTTGATGGGTCCGATGAGCAGCTTGTTGCCCGTCAATTGATACAGTTCCGGCGTGTTCAGCCCCAGAAGAAAATAGGTCGCCATGCCGGCCAGCAGGCCGATGATGGGGGCTGGAATCGCTTTGGTGATGCGGTGGGCCTGACTCATGCCGACGATGGTCACCAGACCCACCACGATCCCGGACCACTGCCACAAGGCGGGATCCGTCAATCCCTGCCAGGGATCGGTGCCTTTGGGCCACCCCAGCAGTTTGGGCACCTGACTGATGAAAATCAGCATGCCCACGCCACTCAGATAGCCGGATACCACGGGATAGGGGATGAACTTGATCACCTTGCCCCCGCCCAGCACGCCGAACAGCACCTGCATGGCCCCGGAGAAGAGGCCCACCACCGCCAACAGCAGCAGCACCTGTTCCGGGGCGATGGGTGCCTGTCCCTCCCGACCGGCCAGCAACCCCAGGGTCAAGGCGGAGAGGACCGCCGCCGCCGGCGCGCAGGGCGCGGTGATCAGGCGTGGCGCTCCGCCG
>JADGCR010000445.1 GCA_015228895.1 Magnetococcales bacterium | reverse complement strand
AGGCCGGTGATGGCCAGGAAGGCCTCAATCTGCTCGCCAAAGACCCCAATTTCAAACTCATCCTGTCGGACTGGAACATGCCGGTCATGGACGGGCTCTCCTTCGTCAAGGGTGTGCGCAGCGGCGCCCCCGCTTTCAAGAACATCCCCATCGTGATGGTGACCACGGAGGGGGGCGAGGGCAAGGTGAACGCCGCCTTGGATGCCGGAGCCAACGGCCACATCAAGAAGCCCTTCACCCCGGAGACGCTTCAGGAGACCCTCTCCCAGTTCCTGGGCTGAACGCTTCCGCATGCGCTTGAAACGGAAACAGACTGCGTCCCTTGGCGCAGTCTGTTTCCGTTTTTTTGTACCTTGGAACGCACCGTGCAGCTTCCCCGGGTGCGGGGTGAGCGTGACGGATTTCCCCATCATGCAAATTTTCCGTGACGATCTCGCGACTCCTCCGCGGATGGCAATGCGTTCCCATCATGCTTCTTTTGTTTTCCATGCGGCACAAATTTTGCTTTCTTTTTTTCGCCAGATCCCCGACGCACGGAACCCACCGTGGATGATACTTGAGCGAGACGAAGGAACCCATGGAAATTCCCCCAGAGATCGTCAAAAAAGCCCGACCTTTCTTTCTGAATTATTTCACCAAACTGGGCAATGATCTGAATACCCTGACTGCGGCGCCGGTGGTCTGCACGCTGCAAGGGATCGAGTTGTGCCAAGGTCATGACGACCTGGAGGCCCTGTTCGAGAATGACCGCAGCCTGGCCTACGCCATCGAGGACGGCACCCACTCCGGGGACATCCATCTGATCATCGATACCGCCACATCCATCGCCCTCACCGGTTTGATGATGATGATGGGCACTTCGGTGATCCAGAGCCAGGTCAAGAACCGGGAGTACAACGAAGAGATCCAGGAGGGGTTCCAGGAGGTTTCCAATCAGGTTGTGGGGGCACTCAACGACCTGGTGGAAAAAAAGATGGCCAAGGAGGGCGGCCACCTTTTCCTCAAGGATACCACCTACGTTCCCTATGGGGAGTTCCCCCCCACGCTGTCGGATGATTTCACCTATCTGAGCGTGGAAGTGCAGATCCAGGTTTCCGACTTTCCGCCCCAAAGCGCCTATTGGGTGCTGTCACGCGGCTTTGCCAATGCCCTTCTGAGCGTCAAGATCGCCCCGACCGCCGCCGAAGAGGCGCTGGCCCAGGCCCAGCCGGCGGTCACTCCGGCTCCGACACCGCCTCCGCCGCCGCCGACCCCGGAACCCGTTCCCCCACCGCCTCCGCCCCCGCCGCCGCCCGCAACCGCTTCCGAAGGTGCTGGCGCCGGAGGAGTCGGCGCGGGCAAGGCCGGTGGCGTGGGGAGTGGCGCCGGAGGAGCCGGCGCGGGCAAGGCCGGTGGCGTGGGGAGTGGCGCCGGAGGAGCCGGCGCGGGTGCGGACGGGATCGCCCTGGTGGACCGGGAACGTCTGGGTCAGAATGGTTCCAACATCGCCTTGGTGGACCGGGAACGTCTGGGCGGCGGAGACCCCGGCATCGCCCTGGTGGACCGGGAACGCCTGGGCGGCGGAGACCCCGGCATCGCCCTGGTGGACCGGGAGCAGTACTATTCCGATGGCCCCGGCATCGTCCTGGTGGATATCGATGGCAAGGGCAACACGGTCCCGACCATCAACATGAAGGCTCCCCTGCCCGGTTTCCAGTACGCCGAAGACGATCTGCCCATGCCGGACGCTCCGGGTTCGGTCAAATACATCATGAGCTACAATCCCTTCATCCTCCGGGATGACGAGCGGGTGCTGGTCGCCATCAACGCCATGCGCACGGAAGGACATCACTTCATGGGGGTGGAGCGGGGTGGCAAATTGTTCCGGGTGGTCACCCAGAGCGACCTGCGTCAGATCATGGGTCCGTTCTTCGGCACCAAGGCCATGACCGCCCGTGACAAGGCGCGGTGCAACATCCCCATCGGCAAGATCAACCAGTCGCAAAAGCTGATGGTCCTCAACCTGGAGAGCACCATCGCCAAGGCTGCGGACCTGCTGAACGCGCATCGTCTGCCCTGCCTGCCGGTGGTGAGCTCCCACGGCAGCCTGCGGGGCTTCGTCACCGTGCATGCGGTGCTGGACTACTTCCGCCGCAAGAAGCAGGCGTAGAGTCCACGTTTTATCCCCAAGGTATTGCCTTTCCCGCCGCCGCAGGCAACAAATGAAAAACGCCGCCTGCGGCGGTCGGCTGGGCGCTTGCGCGGATTGCTGGCGCAATCCGCTTGTTGCAAAGGCGCGCCGGAGGCAACAGCAAGAATCCCGGGGCTTTGCCCTGGACCCACCGGGGGAGGTAACCTCCCCCGGACCCCGTGATGGTTT
>JADGCR010000444.1 GCA_015228895.1 Magnetococcales bacterium | reverse complement strand
CCTGCTCCCAAATGGCGGTCGTGGTCGGACTGGTGAGGCTCTTGGGCAAAAAATCAACCAAGGCGCCGGCCACCGGGCTGGCCACGAGATGTTTTCCCTGTTTGCGCAGCAATTTGCGCTGCAACAGATTTTCGATGATCGCGGCGCGGGTGGCCTCGGTGCCGATGCCAGAGGTCTCCCGCAGGGTCTGGCGGATGCGGGGATCGTCCACGGTACGGCCGATGTTCTTCATGGCCTGGATCAGGGTCCCTTCGGTATGACGTGCCGGGGGTTTGGTCTGTTTGGCCTGCACTCCGCCTTCGATCACCCCAACCCCCTCCCCCTTCTTCAGCCCCTGGGGCAGGCTCTGGGCCTCCTCCTCCTCCGGTTTGGATTCGCGACGCAACACCACCTTCCAGCCCGCCGCCTTCTCCACGTTGCCCGAGGCACGAAACCGCAACCCTTCGACCTCCAGATCGATCACGGTGCGATCATACTGATAATGGGCATAAAATTGCGCAAGATAGTGACGCCGGATCAGATCATAAAGCCGCGCCTCCTCCTGGCTCATGGCGGCCACGAGCGAGGGTGTCCGGGTGGGGATCATGGCATGGTGCGCGGTGATCTGGCGGTCGTCCCAGGCTTTGGAACGCAACGCCGCGTCGGCTTGTGCCACCAGGTCGGTCATCTCCGGATCGGAGCGCACCATGGCCTGCAACACCTCGCGCACCTCGGCCAATTGACTCTCGGGCAGATGGCGGCAGTCGGTGCGGGGATAGGTGATCGCCTTGCGGGTTTCATAGAGCGCCTGGGCCACCTCCAGGGTGCGGGCCGCACCCATGCCCCAGCGCCGCGACGCCTCCAGTTGCAAGGTGGAGAGATCGAGGGGCAACGGGGGCGCCTCACGCATCCGCCTGGTCTCCGCCGCAACGATCGACCCGTCCCGGCCCGTCACCCGCGCCACCACCTCCTCGGCCCGCTCCCGCTCCAGACAACGCCCCTCTCCGTCGGCCCACGCCTCGGGCACCACCCATTTGGCCCGGAACAGACCAACACCAGAGCGACAATCGATCCAGACATCGAAAAAATCCCGAGGCACAAACCGTTCGATGCTCCGGTCCCGATCCACCACCAGCTTCAAGGTCGGGGTCTGCACCCGTCCCACGGTCAGCACCCCGTCATAGCCGCTTTGTCGGCCCACCAGAGTGCAGGCGCGGGTCAGATTCATCCCCACCAGCCAGTCGGCCCGCGCCCGCCCCAACCCGGCGCGATAAAGCGGCGCGGTGCGCTCTCCCGGCAGCCTGCTGTCGAGCGCCTTGCGAATGCTGACATCGTCCAATGCCGACAGCCATAGCCGCGAGACCGCCCCTCTATAACTACAGTAATCAAGAAGCTCACGACCGATCGTCTCACCCTCCCGGTCCGCGTCGGTGGCGATCACCACCTCCTGCGTTCTCTTCAGCCGGTCGCGGATGACGCGGAACTGCTTGCCAACCGGTTCCCGGACCGCCAACCGCCACGCATCGGGGAGCATGGGCAAAGCGTCGAGTCGCCAGGAGCGCCACTGCTCATGATAGCCATCGGGGGGGATCATCTCCAGCAGATGGCCCAAACACCAAGTCACCTCCACCCCGCCCCCTTCCAGATAGCCGTCGCGTGCGCGGGTGGCGCCGAGCAGACGGGCGATGTCACGCGCCTGGGAGGGTTTTTCGCAGAGATAGAGCATCATCCGGATCCCCAGGAGGGGTGGACCCACCCCTCCTGGCGACAAATGCATCACTTCTTCTCGTCAGCCTTGGCTTCCGGAGCAGCCGCCGGAGCAACCGGCGCACCCCAGGCCGGCGCGCCCCAGGCCGGGCCGCCATAGCCCCAACCCGGTCCACCCCAACCCGGTCCACCACCCCAACCCGGACCATAACCGTAACCGGGATGCCAGCCATTGTTCCAGCCGTTGTTCCAGCCGTTGTTCCAGCCGTTATAGTTGTTCCAGCCGTTGTTCCAGTTGTTGTTGCCCCAACCACCCCCATCGGCGTCACCGCTCATGCCGAAGCTGAAATTGCCCCGCCCACGACCGCTGCCGTTGCCCGCGAGGTTGTTGCCCCAATTGTTGCCCCAGTTATTGTTCCAATCATTCCAATTATTGTTGTTGCCCCAACCATTATTGCCCCAACCCGGCCCCCCCCACCAGGCGGAAGCGTCACCGGCGGAGAGCATGGCCGCGCCACCCAAGAGGGTCGCCAGCGCCAACATACGCAAACCTTTATTCATTGTTTTTTCCTCCTCATGGTTTCAGTACGATACGTTCAACGGATCCCCGGACCGAACAGGCCAAGGAAAACGGGCAACGGTCATTCTCCCCATGACACGACAAAAAGCCCGCATTTGGTGCAAT
>JADGCR010000443.1 GCA_015228895.1 Magnetococcales bacterium | reverse complement strand
TGGACTGGAGATCCGTCTGAAGAGCAGGGGCGGGCAGGCGGAGGCCGTCTGCGAACTCAGGAACATCGACGAGCACACCGTCCGGGTCGAGGTCAACAGCACCGGCCTGTACGGGGAGGTGGGCGACGCCCCCGTCCAGCGTTCCCGGCAGTACATCGGCACCGTGGGGATCATCCGGGACATCACCGATCGCCAGAAGGCGCAGAACGCCTTCATGGAGGAGCGCAAACTCCTGCATCGGCTGATCGACGCCGTACCGGAGCCGATCCTCTTTTTCGAGAGTCATGGCCGTCTGATCTTTTCCAACGCCCCGTTCCGGCAGTGCGTCGGCCAGGGGGACCGGGATCTGGAGGGGAGCCCTTTGGATCGACTGTTCGATCCCCATGACCTGCCGAAAATTCAAGCCATGGTCGCCACGTTGCTGGAAAGTCCCATCGACGATCCCATCCGGATGGAGGTGGAGCTGAACTGGGGCAGCCCGCCACAGGCGCGGACCATGCGGGTCACTTTAAGCAGGTTCCAGCGAGCCGACCGGACCCCGCCCGCCATCATCGGCGTCATGCTGGATGTCACGGAACAAAAGACCATCGACACCCAACTGATCCAGGTGCGACACAAGGCGGAGGCGTTGGCCTTGAAGGCCGATCTGGCCTGCCGGGCCAAGGGGGATTTCCTGGCCAACATGAGCCACGAAATCCGCACCCCGCTGAACGCGGTGATCGGCCTGACCCATCTTTGTCTGCAGACCCCGCTGACCGGTCAGCAGCGGGATTATCTGACCAAGGTTAATCTGTCGGCCAGTTCCCTGTTGCAATTGATCAACGACATCCTGGATTTTTCCAGGATCGAGGCGGGCGAGCTCGCCATGGAAACGGTCGGTTTTTCCCTGGACGACGTGCTCTCCAGGGTGGTGGCCGGATTGAGCCTGAAAAGCCAGGAAAAGGGTCTGGAACTGCTCCTGGACACCCGGGAGAACGTTCCCCATCTGTTGCAGGGGGATGCCCACCGTCTGGGGCAGATTCTTGCCAACCTCACCGGCAACGCCATCAAGTTCACGGAAAGGGGATCGGTCGCCTTGATCACCGAGGTGTTGGAGTCCGCCGGAGAGGAGGTGATCCTGCAATTCACCGTGCGGGATACGGGCATCGGCATGACGGAGCGGCAGGTGGAGAATCTGTTTCAGGAGTTTTCCCAGGGGGACGCCTCCATCACCCGTCGATACGGGGGCACCGGGCTGGGTCTGGCGATCTCCAAGCGGCTGGTGGAGATGATGGGGGGAGTCGTGCGGGTGGAAAGCGCCTTGGGGAAGGGAAGCTGTTTCATTTTCACCGCCCGTTTCAACCGGTTTTCCGGGCTCGTGGCGCGCAGGTCCGTGACCCGGGCCGGGGAGGAGGCGTGGCCCCACCTGCCGGGGATCGATATCGGCAGGGGATTGCGCAATGTGGGGGGGAACAACGGCCTGCTGCGCGATGTCCTGCTCAAGTTTTCCAGCAATCAGGCCGGGGTGGGCCGGGAGCTGGAAAAGGTCTGGTCTGGACGTGATGGCGTCGGCCTGCAACGGATCGCCCACAACCTGAAAGGGGTCGCGGCCACCATCGGTGCCTCGAATCTGGCGGAGCAGGCGGCCAGACTGGAGAAATTGGCCCGTGATGCCGACTGGGGGACGCCGCTGGAGGAGTGCATCGCCAACACCCGTGACGCGTTGGAGTTGGTGGTGACCGCCATAGAAACCATGCGCGGCGTCCCGGATTCCCCGGTCGGGGAGGGGGAGGTCGTCGAGGCCACCGTGGAGGAGTTGACGCCGCTGTTCGAGAAGGCCGGCGCCTTGCTGAAGGCGTTCGACTCCGCGGTGGAACGGGTGGTGGAGGAGTTGGCGGTTTTGTCCCCTGTCGGTTTGCGACGCTCCAGGGTGGATGCCATCAGGGCGGCCTTGTCCGCATATGATTTTGAAACCGGATTGCTTTTACTGATGGCCTGGGCCAAAGAGGAAGCGATTCCACTGGAGGAGCAGCATTCATGACGGAACGTGCGTGGAATATCGAGAAAACCATCCTGATCGTTGATGACACCCCGGAAAATCTGGATATCCTGAAAGGAATCCTCTCCCCCCATTTCCGGGTGCAGGTGGCGACCAATGGCCGGTTGGCGCTCAAGGTGGCTCAATCGGCCGTGCCACCGGATTTGATTCTCCTGGACGTGATGATGCCGGAGATGGACGGGTACGAGGCGTGTCGGCTGCTCAAGCTCAACGACAGGACCAGTGACATCCCGGTGCTGTTTGTCACCGCCAAATCCGAGGTGGAAGACGAGATCAAAGGGTTCGAACTGGGGGCCGCGGACTACCTGATCAAGCCGGTCAGTCCCCCCATCGT
>JADGCR010000442.1 GCA_015228895.1 Magnetococcales bacterium | reverse complement strand
TCATCAACACCCACTGATCTCCTACGCCCTAAGCATGGGCGGCGTCCTCTTCGACAACGGGGAGGAGGAGGCGCGGGGCATGCGACATCTGGCCCGTCAGATCCAGGCCCTGCCCGTGGAGCAGCAGAATCTGTTCTACAATATGCTCGTCTACCCCGCCATGACCGTGCAGACGAACAAAATCATACATGAAAACAACGATGTTGATTTCATCTTCAGTCCGGAGAGCAAAAAAAAGCTGCTGCAGCTTCTGGAAGTCCTGAAAGCCTCCACCCCCCTGTTCGGTCGTCAGCTCGATTTTTCCACCCCGGTGCCCACCCTCTCCCTGGCGGCGCTCCGCCATCAGGGTCACGCCAAGTCCCGCCTGATTCGCAACCCCCTGCCCCCCGCCGATCTGCCGCGCCGGCGCAGACGTGTGGTGGTGGCGATGCGGGAAACCACCCTGCCCCGCGTCATGCTGGAGTTGAACCCCATCGGACCGCGGATCGTCTCCGGCTTGACCCGTTATGGTTGGCAGGCGGAATTTTTCGGCATGAAGTTCGTGAACCCGGAAACGCAGGCCATCGCCCTGTTGGAACGATGCCTGCAACTGGACGCGGAACTCCTGATCCTGGACGGCATGCTGCCGATGAACATTCAATCCCACATGATCGCACGCCTGAAACAGGCGCAGCCCGCCATTCGGGTGGCGCTGCTGTTCACGGACGCCTGGTCCCTGAAGCCCCGTTTCATCAGGGAGTGCGCGGCATGGTTCGATGTGCTGTGGACCCAGGACTCCCCCGCCCTGCCCATTTGGCAGGAGCCGGAGGTGGCCAGGAAAGTTCTGCAAAGTTTTGTCCCCATCGGCAACCAGGTGGGGAGCGCGGATCACCCGCTTCTGCCCCAAATGCTGTTTTCCGGGGACATGCGCACCAGCTGGATCCGGCTGTTGTGGATTCTGGTGGCCGACGAACGTCTGGCGCTGCCGATCAAAAAAAAGATCTGCACCCATGCCGGCGATGGACTGCCGGCTCTCGAAAGTTTCGAGCTCTATATGCGGGGTCTCATGGAGGGTACCTGCTGTCTCAGCTTCTCCTTGCGTGTGGACGACCAATCCTTCATCATTACCGGCCGTTGCCCGGAGACGTTGCGCAGCGGCTCCCTGCTGGTGCAGGAAGCCACCGCCAATCTGGACTATTTCTTCCTCTCCGGAGAACACTACCTGGAATTTTCCACGCTGGCGGAACTGCAGGCCATCGCCCGCTTCATCGCCGAGCATCCCGACGAGGCCGAGACGGTGCGCAGACGGGGCTTCGCCTTTGCCCGGGAACAGTACAGCGAGGATAAACTGGTGGGATACCTGGACCATGTCTGCTTCTTCGCGCAACATGGGAGCGGCTGATGCTCAAACTGTTTTCCCAGACTCTGAACAGCATCATCGCCGGGGATTGCACGCTCGACACGCTGTTCGGCACCGCGGACCAATTGTCGCAAGCCAACCGGATCACCCTGGTCGTGGAACTCTATCTGGCCTGGCTGGAGTACAATCCGGACCATCCGACCCTGTTTGCCGTCCATTACAATCTGGGCGTCACCCATTACCACCAGGGACGCTTTTCCGACGCCCGGCTGGCCTGGGAAAACGCCCTGCAACGCAATCCTTTCTTCATCCAGGGTCACATCGCCCTCGCCCAACTCCTGGAACAACTCAAGGAGCCTCAGGCGGCCCTGCAGTGCTGGACAAACGCCAGCGTCCAACTGACCCGGATCGGTCCGGACAGCGGTGGACAACACCAGCGGCACGCCCAGACCATCCAGGAGGGACTGGACCGCGTCACCTGGAACATCGGTCTGCAGGATCCCATCGCCCTGCTGCAACGGAATCAACTGGAAATCGAGCTGGTGGCCATCCAGAACTATGGCTCCTCCGGCACCACCCTGATGCACAGCCTGCTGGACAACCATCCCCGGATCCTCTCCCTGCCCGGATTGTCCGCCCTGGCCCTGTACGAATTCTGGTACAACTATGGCCAACTGCCACTGGATTCCATGCTGTCGGTCTTTGTCGAAGTGCATTCATCCTGGTTCTCCGACGACCCCGGCCAGGAAAAACCCCTCGGATTGCATCAGATGGGTCCCAACATGGATCAGCCGGTGCACGTCTCGGCGCAACGCTTCAAGAGCACCTGCCTGGAGATCTGGAATCAGTGCGGACCCATCAACCGACGACTCTACATGATCACCGTTTACGTGGCCTACGCCGTGGCCCTGGGCCGCACCATCACCAACCGGATGATCATTCAATTTCCCATCCACAGCAAAGCCCCGGCCTTCGCCCGCTATCTGCTCGAAGATTTTCCCAACTGCAAGTTCCTCCACATGATCCGCCATCCG
>JADGCR010000441.1 GCA_015228895.1 Magnetococcales bacterium | reverse complement strand
ATGGGAGAAGCGGGTTCGGAGAGACGCCGAAGGTGATCGATCTCGGGATTCAACCTTTGTGGCTGCCCAGCGGCATCATCACGGAAGTGATGAAACGGGATGGCATTCTGCGGGAACAATTGCGCCGGGAGGGGATGACGATCCGTTTTCATCCCTTTCTGAAGGGCGCGGATGTCAACGAGGAGATCCACGGCCACGCTCTGGAGGGAGGGGTCGGCGGGGACATGCCCACCATCACCGCCTGCGTGACGGATCAGGTCCGGGTGGTCTCCCTGGTGGATCTCTATTTCACCGCCATCGTCGCCCGTGAAGCGATGCTGTTGTCCGGGCTGCGAGGGCGTCGCATCGGCTACGCCTTCGGTTCCAATGCCCACCATGCCCTCCTGACCGCCCTGGCGGGGGTGGAGTTGTCCGAATCCGAGGTCACCCTGGTGCCCATGGAGGCGCACGCCATGCCTCTCGCCCTGGAGCAGGGGACCATCGAAGCCTTCAGCGTCTGGGAACCCATCCCCACCCTGGCGACCCAGCGGTACGGACATAAAGTCGTCCATCGTTTTCTCTCTTCGGGATACCTCTATTTTTCCCGTTCTTTCGCCGAGGGACATGCCGAACAGGTGGCGTGGTTGGTGTCTGCCGAAGCCAGGGCGCTCAATTGGCTGGAGCTCTCCGACGACAATCTCGAACGGGCGGTGGGCTGGTGGGAGGTGGCCGCGAGGGAGACGGGTGGACAGGAGTTCGCCATCTCCCGGCAGGAGGCGACCCGTCTGGCGCGCCGGAGCCTGCGTCATCTGTGGATCATGCCCGTGATCCCCATGGACGATCTGTCGGAGAACGGACGCATCGGACGGGCCACCCGCTTTCTGGGGGGAATCGGCAAGGTGCCCTCCCAAATCGACTGGAAGACGATCCGCGCCTGTTTCCAGCGGGAGGTGGGCGAAAGGGTGCTGGCCGCTCCGCTGGAGAACCGGCTCAACGAGTTTGTCTACGAGGAGCAGCCGGAATGACCGGAAGCGCCGGCCTCCGTTCCGGTTTTCTGGCATGGAGTCTGCGCGCCCGTCTGATCTTCTGGTCCAGTCTGTTGTTTCTGGCGATGCTTTGCTGCATCGTCTATGGCATCATCTGGGGGGTGCCTCACACCCGCTTCGATGGACGCGTGGGACAGTTGCGCGCCGAAACCTTCAGACGACTCGGCCTGATCGCCAACCTGCACAAGGAGCAGATCGAAATCTGGCTGGAGGACAAGCAGAAGGATGTGCGCGTCATCGCCCGCACCCCGGCGTTGCGGGATCTGCTGTTCCAGGCGGGAACGGTCTCCATCCGGGACGACATACGCCAATATTTGCATATGGTCATCCGGGTCTACCCGGAGTTCGATTTCGCGGAACTGTTCGACCTGAATCGCGAGACGATCCTTTCCAGCCGCGACGCCAGGGCGCGTCCCATCGAGTGGGATGAATTCGTGCGGCGCTCCCTGCTTTCGGGCAAGGGATATCTGGGCCGGGCGAAGATCATCGAGCCGGAGCGGGGTCCGGTGTTTCGCATCGGCCACCCGGTGGCCGGCAGCGATGGCCGGGTGGCGGCTCTGCTGGTTGTCGCCCTCAACCCCAACAGATTGCTTCATCAATTGCTCCATGCCGGGGAGAGCCTCGGCGACAGCGGAGAGGTGCTGCTGATCAACGACGAGCGGGTTTTCATCAATCCGCCCCGTTACCCCCTGCCGGGCGGCACCCGTTCCAAACCTCTGGAGCAGAGTGTTGCCTCCAGGCTGTCGATACTGGCCACCAGCGGACATGAAGGGATGATCGAGACCCTGGACTACCGTGACGAGCCGGTTATGGCCGCTTTCCGCCATTTGCGGCTGAGTCCGGAGTGGGGGCTGGGGCTGGTGGTCAAGATCGACCGGCGCGAACTGCTCGCCCCCGTGCGGCAGGAGGTGATCACCGTGCTCTGGACGGCGTTGTCGGCTCTGCTCCTGATTGGTGTCGCTGAACACCTTCATCGTCCGCAAGCAAACCGGCCAACTCAAGATTCTCGCCCACACCGTCGCCCGTCTCTCCGAACATGACTTCTCCATGCGCTCCGGAATCCGGGGGAGGGATGAAATCGGTCTCCTGGGTCAGACCTTCGACCACATGGCCGCCCGGATCCAGGCGTTCATCCAGGATCTGAATCGGGAGGTGCGGGAACATCAGCGCACCGCGCGGGATCTGGCGCAAACCAATGAGGAGTTGCGCAATTTCACCTATATCGTCTCCCACGATTTGCGCTCCCCCATGCTCAGCATCCAGGGATTCACCGAGGAGCTGCAAATGGACCTGGGGGAGTTGGAGGCGCTGCTGGCCGACGCCTTCCCGCACCTGGAACCGGATCGGCGGGA
>JADGCR010000440.1 GCA_015228895.1 Magnetococcales bacterium | reverse complement strand
AACGCGGGGTGGCATCCGGGTGTGGTGGGGATTGTCGCCTCCCGCCTCGCGGACCGTTATCACCGCCCCATGGTGGTGCTGGCCATGGATGAGCGGGGCGGGGGCAAGGGATCGGCCCGTTCCATTCCCGGTCTGGACCTGTTGTCGGCGGTGACCGCCTGCGAGGCGCATCTGGTCACTTTTGGCGGACATCGGGCGGCTGCGGGCCTGACCTTGCGGGAGGGCTGTCTGGCGGCGTTCATGGCCGCCTTCGATCAGGCGGTCCGGGAGCAGAATCCCCCGGAGATTTTTCAGCCCGCCCTGCTGACGGACGGGGTGTTGGAGATCATCCTCGCGGATCTTGAACTGGCGGGGCGCATCGAGCGGCTGCAACCTTTTGGCCGGGGCAATCCCGAACCGGTCTGGATGTTGAGGAACGTCCGTGTCATGGACCCGCGGGTGGTCAAGGAACGTCACGTCAAATGCGTGCTGGTGGATCCCTGGGAGGAGGCCATGGACGCCATCGCTTTCGGGGTGCTTCCGGGCGAGCCCGGCACCGGGATGCTGCATGCCACAGGTCGTCTGGATGTGGTGGGCACCCTGTCCGTCAATCGTTACCGCAATCGGGAAACCATCCAGTTCGTCATCAAGGATGCCCGTCCGGCGGTACGATAGCGACCCATGAAGGGTTGCCACAATATGCTGGACAAATTTTTCCCGGTTGGTTTAAACTGCGCAAATTGATCTCGCACGAGCCGGCCTTTCGTGTCCCCCCTCTCTTGATTAAGAAGGTTTCAGGCGCATGCTCACCAACCTGCATCGGGATCGTTCCCCATCCCCAGAGACATCGGGAAGTTTTTTTGGCGGTCTGGCCTCCCTGGCCTCCCTGTTGACCGGTCGCCCCTGGAACGATTCGGTCGGCCAGGGAAACCGGGAGGAGTGGAATCAATGGGTGTTCATGCATCTGCGTGGCTACGAGGTGCATGTGGCCGGTCCCGGCATTCCCACGGACCCCGGGGAACTGGAGAACTGGGAACCTCTGCTGGACGACATCTCGACCCTGATGTTCCGTTCCTCGCCGGTCGTGGCGGTGGATGGGGATGTCAGCGCGGATGCGGCGCAGTTGGGCCGGGGTCTTGGCGCGCTGGTGGACAGGCTGGGTCCGCTGCTCGCGTCCGATCGGTTGCGCTGGGTCGTGGGGCCGGAGCATCCGGAGTACTCGATGATCGGGGAACTTCAGGCCAAGAGTTTTGTCGCGGAAAAGATCATCCGTGACTACGATGTGACGGAAAGCATCGTCCGGCAGGCCCTGGAGGTCGAGCCTCGCAATCCGGACATTCTGGGGGATTTCGCCCTGTTCCTGCAGGAGGTCCGGGGTGATTTGCCCCAGGCCGAGGCGTTGTTCCAGCGCGCCCTCCAGGCCGATCCCGGACATGGCAGGAATCTGGGGAATTTTGCGATTCTGCTTCACGAGGGGCGCAAGGACGACGACCGGGCGGAGTTGTATTACCTTCGCGCCCTGGAGGCCGAGCCGGAAAACGCGACGCATTTGGGCAATCTGGCCCTGTTTCTCCACGAAATCCGCGCGGAGGACGACCAGGCCGAAACCTTTTTTCGGCGCGCCCTGGTGCAGAATGGTGATGACGCCACCCTGCTGGCCAATTTCGCCCTGTTTCTGCACGATACCAGGCGGGATGACGCGTTGGCCGAGACCCTCTACCGGCGCGCCCTGCTGGCGGATGGGACCGATGCCAACTGCCTGGGCAATTTTGCCCTCTTCTTGAAGAACGTCCGTCACGACCATGATCAGGCCGAGGCGTTTTTTCGCCGCGCCTTGCAGGCGGACCCGGACCACGCGGGCCATCTGGCCAATTTCGCCCTGTTCATGAAGAACGTCCGTCGCGATTGCGAGGCTGCGGAGGAGCTGTATCATCGCGCTCTCCGGGCCGATCCCGACGATCCCAACAATCTGGGCGATTTCGCCTCGTTCATGCACAACCTGCGGCGCAAGGACGACGTGGCCGAGGATCTCTATCAACGTTCCCTGCAACTGGACCCCGGCAGTGCCACCCGTTTGGGGAATTTCGTGCAACTGCTGCTCTCCCAGGGGCGGGTCAAGGAGGGGATGCCCCTGTTGGACAAGGCGTTGTCCATGCGCGCCCCGAACCCCACCCTGAATCTGGAGCTGTGGTTTTACGTCCTGGCCCACGACACGGGACGCTTCGAGCAGGCTTTGAGGCGGGTCAAGGGGTTCATCGTCGCCGGGGTGCGCTCCAAGGGTTGGGATTTGCGCGCCAACTGTCATCGGGCGCGGCAGGCCGGCCACCCGGAGCCGGAACTGCTGGAGGTGTTGGCCAAGGTGATTGCCGACCAGGAGGATGCGCGGGCCTTGGACCCTTTCGCCCTCT
>JADGCR010000043.1 GCA_015228895.1 Magnetococcales bacterium | reverse complement strand
AAGCCGATCAGAAAGATTCGATCTCCCGGCTGATAGTTGCGGGAGATAAAGGTATAGCCCCGCACGATGCGGGAGATGACCCCCGCGCCGAATCCCCCTCCCAGAATTTTTTTCAACCAGTTGTTGGAATCCCCCACGCCATGCAGATACTTGGCAACCTGGGTGATGGCGCCGTCGGCCTTTCGCATGATTCGCTCCTGTTCGTTGGACATCCGGTAGGTGCCCAGGGTGTCCTGTCCCGCCAGATTGAAAAAGAGCTTGAGTACGTTGGTGTGGTCCGGGACACCATCCTTGTCGTCATCGTCGTCAGGTCCATTCCAGGTGCCATCGGCGCAGAAAATGAGGTTTTTTGACATGGCTTTCTCCCGATTATTTTTTGGTTGTTTTGGTCGGTGATGAAGGGTCAGTATCTGATCTGATTGTTTCACTTCTGTTTTTTGTGATGTGATCGCAATCGCGGCTGTTATTGAATAAGCTGAATGATCGATTGAGTGTTTCCTGACACTTGGGGCAGCGAATTTCTCGGTAAATTTTACTCGCATAGTGGCCACCGCTAAGGTCATAACCACATTTAGGACAGTGTCTCGCCATATATGGACTCCGTATGTGAGAGGGATGGTGATTGAGGGGGATGCTTACCCACACTGCCAGGTTATATAAATAACCGTATAATCAAGTTATATTCGCCAGTATTAACTTTTATGTTGACGGTGAGCAAGATAGATCAAAACAAAGAAGAGTGCAAGCGGATTGCGTCAAACCGAATTTATTTTTTCCGGGTGCCGGAGTCATCCCCGGATCAGAATGGCATCCATGACGCGCCGGGGAAGAAGACGCCGCAATATGGCAAAAAGATGGGTGGGGAAGGTGATGGCATAAGACGTTTTGGGACGACGGCTTTCCAGGGCGTGGATCACCTTGGCCAGGACCGCTTCGGGAGGCAGGGAGAACCGTCCGCCTCCTTGCCGGGCCTGTTGTTGAAACGTCGCTTCCATGGCGTGATAGGTGGCCTGGTGGATGGAGTCCTGGCTGTTCACATGGCGATGAAACGCCAACGAGGCGTTTTTGCGGAAAGCGGTCCGGATGGGACCGGGTTCGATGAGGGAGAAATGAATCCCGGTGCCGCGCCATTCCAGACGCAGGGTGTCGGTGAGGCCTTCCAGGGCGAACTTGCTGGCCACATAGGCTCCCCGGTAGGGCAGGGCCACGAAGCCCAACACCGAACTGTTTTGAATGACCCGTCCGAACCCCTGGCGTCGCATGACCGGGAGGAGCAGGCGGGTCAGTTCGTGGGTGCCAAAGAGGTTGGTTTCGAACTGGGCCCGCAACGCCTCGCGGGAGAGATCCTCCACCGCGCCGGGCTGGCCATAGGCCCCGTTGTTGAACAGGGCGTGTAGGGTGCCGCCCGTTTGCCCCAGGACCCAGTCCACGGCGTCGCGGATGGAGATGGAATCATCCAGGTCCAGTTGGCAGGCCTCGAAGCCCTGTTGACGCAGAATGGCGACATCCGCCTCTTTGCGGGCGGTGGCAAAGACCCGATAGCCGCGCTTTTTGAGTCCGTGGGCCACGCATTGGCCAATGCCACTGGAGCAGCCGGTGATCAGGATGGTTCGCATGTGGCAATCGGAGGCCTCAGGTCAAACGCAGGCCGATTTCCAGGGGATGACCCCGCATCCACTCCTGGGAGGACATACGCCGCTTGCCGGGTGTCTGCACCTCGGTGACGACCACGCTCCCGGAGCCGCAGGCGATTTCGGGGCCGTCGTCATGGATGGCGATGAGGGTTCCAGGGGGGCCGGTGCCGGAGGCGGTGCGGCAATGGAGGATTTTGATCGGTTTGCCCTCCAGCAGGGCCACGGCGCCCGGCCAGGGGTTGAGGGTCAGGATGTGACGCTGCACGCGCCCGGCCTGGTTGTTGAAATCGATTTTTTCGTCATCCTTGGTGAGCTTGCTGGCATAGGCCACCCCCTCCATGGGTTGGGGGCAGGGACGGATGGTTTTGTCCTTGAGACCGGCTATGGTCTTCAAGAGGAGTTGCGCCCCCAGACTGGCCAGTTCGTCGTGGAGGCGGCCACCGGTCATGGTGGGCGCGAGGGGGAGCCTCTCCATGGCCAGAATGGGGCCGGTATCCAAGCCGGAGTCCATTTGCATGATCGTGATGCCCGAATCCGCGTCCCCGGCCAGCAGGGCGCGATGGATGGGCGCGGCCCCCCGCCAGCGGGGCAGAAGCGAGGCGTGCACATTGACGCAGCCCTGCGCGGGCAAGGTCAAAACGGCTTCCGGCAGAATCTGACCATAGGCGGCCACCACCGCGAGATCGGGCTGCAACGCCGCCAGATTCTCCAGGACAGCGGGATGGTGCAACCGTTGTGGCTGAAAAATGGGGATGCCCCTGTCCGCCGCGAGCTGTTTGACCGGAGAGGGTCGCACGCTCATGCCCCGTCCCGTGGGTTTGTCAGGCTGGGTAAAGATTCCCACCACCTCATCCGGGCCGTTCAACAGGGCCTCCAGACTCGGCACCGCGAACGTCGGGGTTCCCATGAAGACAATGCGCCAGGTTTCCATGGAATTTTTATTCATTTGGTGTTTACATGACCCCCTGTATTAATTACTTGTTGCCATTATGGGTAGACAGTTAGCTTTTTCTTTTGGATAATTTCATTTGCAATTGTTCAGCGATCTCCTTTTTGCTGCTTCTGAGCAATTTGATCTCTGATGCGTTCAGCATTCGTGGTCCGGGCGAGATAACGAGCTTCTGATTGAGTAAGGCGGTCGAAGGTGTAACCGAACCTGTCGTGCCACCATCTTTCCAGTTCTTCTCCATGTTGGTTTCTAAGCTCCGACAACTGAATACAAAATATTGATAATTTGGCATAAAATGGCTTGCCGGTCAATGTGATGCGGCATGATAGGCGGGATGACGTTTGATGGTCTGTTCTTGCGAACTGATGATCACATCCGGAGAATTGGTCCCAAGGAGTTCGTGGCGCAAGGATGACAGACATGCGAGTGGTCAGCCTTACTCCTCAGCCGATTTTTTCTTTCTGAGTTTCTGCAAGATGATGGATCGCTTGAGTCGGGAAATGTGATCGATGAACAGAATGCCATCCAGATGGTCGATTTCATGCTGGAAACAGACCGCCAGAAGATCATCCGCCTCGATGATCACCTCTTCCCCGTGCTGGTTCAACCCCTTGACGGTGATCTTGGCGGTGCGGGTGACATCCGAGTGCTGTTCCGGGACCGAAAGACACCCTTCGTTCCAGACCACTTCCCCCTCCCGGGCGACGATCTCCGGGTTGGCCAGAAAGATGGGGTTCCGGCGTCCATCCTTTTTGCAATAGTCCACATCCACCACAATGACCCGCTGACGCTCCCCCACCTGGGGAGCCGCCAGCCCGATGCCCTGGGCATGGTACATGGTCTCGGCCAGATCCTCCATGAGACGACGGACCGCGTCGTTGACCGTCAGGACCGACAAGGCCTGGCGTTTGAGCCGTTTATCAGGAGCGGTGAGAATGGTGCGCAGTGTCATGGGTTTGTCGCGTCACGTCCGTTGGAAAATGAATGTTGGGTCCGGTGTGGGACATGCTAGCCTTTTTTGTCCCGGCATTCAAAGAAAGGAGTGGGGATCCACATCGATTTCCAATGGAATGCGTCCGTTCGCCAGTTTTTCGGCCAGGTTCAACAGGGGACCCAACGCCCGGTGGAGTCGCCCGCCCTCCCGCTCCTTGATCAGCAGTTGCCAGCGGTAGCGGTTGCGCAGTTTGGCGATGGGGGCGGGGGCCGGTCCCAAAAAGAGCGCGTCCGCGCTGGCGGGCAGGTGGGCTTTCAGGGTTTGACAGTAGCACTCCCCTTCCGGTTGCAAGGCGGTGGAAAAAAGCAGCAGGGCCACGCGGCGGAACGGAGGATAGCCCGCCTGACGCCGGAAATCCATTTCCAGAGGGGGGAAGGAGGCCGGATCGTTGATGGCCGCGTTCAGGGCATAATGGTTGGGGTCGAAGGTTTGAATGATGGCCCGTCCCTGGTGATCCTCCCGGCCCGCGCGACCCGCGACCTGGGTGATGAGCTGAAAGGTGCGTTCCGCGGCGCGAAAGTCGGGTTGGCAGAGGGTGGTTTCGGCCTGCACCACGCCCACCAAAGCCAGTCCGGGGAAGTGGTGTCCCTTGGCGATCATCTGGGTGCCGACGAGGATGTCCAGCCGTCGGTCCCGAAAGGCGTCCAGAGTGGTTTGCAGCAGATGGGCGTCGGAAGCGACCGCGTCTCTGTCCAGGCGGGCGACGCGGGCCTGGGGAAAGGCCGCGCGGGTCTCCGTTTCCAGGCGTTGGGTGCCGGGACCGAAATCGAACAGGCTCAGTTGACCGCAGGAGGGGCAGATGTCCATGGGGTCCTGGCTGTGGTCGCAATAGTGGCAGAGCAGACGGGAGCGGTTTTTGTGCAGGGTGAGGGTGACGGCGCAGTTGGGACAGTTGGCGGCCTGGCCGCAACGATAACAGAGCAGGGTGGGAGCGAATCCTCGGCGATTGAGAAACAACAGAACCTGCCGACCCGCTTCCAGAGTGGCGTGCATGGCCTGGTGGAGCGGGGGGCTGATGAGACCATCCCGGCCCATGCTTTTGCGCAGCGCGGGGTCTCCAAGCCAGATGGTCTGCATGGCCGGGGGCGCGCCCCCCCCCACGCGCCGGGTCAACAGCAGTTGCCGGTAGCGCCCCTTGGCCACATTGGCCAGGGATTCCATGGAGGGGGTGGCGCTGCCTAAGATCAGGACCGCGTTGGCGCGTTGCGCCCGGACAGCCGCCATGTCCCGACCCTGGTAGTGAACGCCGCTTTCCTGTTTGTAGGAGGGATCGTGCTCCTCATCCACGATCACCAGCCCCAGGTCGGCGAAAGGGGCGAAGATCGCGCTTCTGGCACCCACCGCCAGACGGGCCTGACCGGCGCGCGCCCGTTGCCACTGTTCCAGACGTTGCAGTTGGGTCAGGCCGGAGTGGAGCACGGCCAGGGTTTCGGGAAAGCGATTGCGCAACCGCTGGATCATCTGGGAGGTCAGGGAGATCTCCGGCACCAGCAGCAGGGCCTGGCGTCCCTGTTCCAGGCAGCGTTGGATGGCTTGCAGATAGACTTCGGTCTTGCCGCTGCCGGTGATCCCGTTCAACAAAAACGGGGCGAATTCTCCGGTGGCCTGCGCCTGGTGGAGCGTCTGGACACAAAGGGCCTGTTCATCGGTCAGGACCGGGGGCGTTGAAACGGTCGTCGGGGGCATTTCCTGGATGGCGGGGAGCTCCACCGACTGGGGATGCCAGGTGGTTTCCTGGGTGATCACCCCCCGCCGGAGGAGGGTTTTGATCTCTTGATGGCAGGATGCCAAGGTCTCCAGGCTGAAGCCCCCCTTTTTGTTCCTGATGCGGGTTGCCAAAGGGAGCAGAGCTGCCGGCACGGTTTCCATCTCTTTGCCCTCTTGCCAGAGGATGCGGCGTTTCCTTTTGAAGGTGAGGCGTCCCGGCAGGGCCGCCGCCGCCACCGAGCCGATGGAGCACAGATAATAGCGGGCGATCCAGTCCAGCAGATGGAGCAGATCCGGTCCCAGCAGAGGCGTTTCCCCCAACGTTCCCGCGATTGCCCGGATGGGGCCTTCCCGCCAGTTTGGCGTTTCGGAGAGCTCCCACACCACCCCGGTGCGATAACTTCGCCCCACCGGCACCAGCACCAAAGCTCCCGGCGCCACATGCATCCCTTCCGGTACGGTGTAAGTGAACAAAGACCGTTTAGGTATTGGCAAGGCAACCTGAGCGAACATGATTTTTTAAAAGTGTCAACAAAAAAGAGGGGTCCGGGGATTCATCCCCGGACCTTTGAATGTTCCTGCGGATGCTTCAGAACCTGACGAACCAAAGCGACATGACAATGACAATGCTCGTTGTCTCCGGGTGGCACTCCGTCATTTTCCATACGACACAGATCGGTATGATCCCCTGTTCCGTGGGGGACGCGCCGCAAGACCTCCAGCAACCGTTTGTTTTCCGCTTGCAGCGCCTCCTCTCTGGTCATGCCACAGTCCGCAACAGAGCTTGCGCGACCTGATCCTGCTGGTCGGCGGTCAGGTAGGGATGCATGGGCAGGGAGAGCACCTCCGAGGCCGCCCGGGTGGCGACCGGACACGCCACATCGCCATAGCCCATGTTCATGAATACCGGCTGCCGGTGCAGCGGGGTCGGATAATGGATCGCGGTGGGTATGCCCGCCCGGGTCAACGCCTCCCGCACCTGCACCCGATTGGCCACCCGTACCGTGTACTGGGCGAAGACGCTGACGTTCTCTGGCCGGATCTGGGGAATCCGCACCTTGCCCGTCAAACGTTGGGCATAACGGTCGGCCACTTGCTGCCTGGCCTGGATTTCCGCTTCGAAGTGGGGCAGTTTGGCCAGCAGGATCGCCGCCTGCAACGTATCCAATCGTCCGTTGATGCCGATCAGGGTGTGCCGGTACGGTTCCACCTGACCATGCTCCCGGATCACCCGCAACCGCTGCGCCAGCTCCCCGTCGCGCACAAAGGCCATGCCGCCATCGCCGTAACACCCCAGGGGCTTGGCCGGAAAAAACGATGTGGCCGCGGCCGTTGTCATGCTGCAGGAGCGCCGCCCCTTGTGACTGGCCCCGAAGGATTGACAGGCGTCCTCCAGTACCGGGAGGTTGTGGCTGGCCGCCACCGCGTTGATGAGATCCAGGTCCGCGCACTGACCAAACAGGCTGACCGGCATGATGGCCCTGGTCCGGGGGGTGATGGCCGCCTCGATCAGGGCGGGATTCAGATTCAGGGTGTCCGGGGAGACATCCACGAAAACCGCCTTGGCGCCGGTCAAGGCGATGGTCTCCGCCGTGGCGATGAAAGAGAATGGCGTGGTGATCACCTCGTCTCCCGGTCCGATCTCCCAGGCCATGAGAATGGCCAGCAGGGCGTCCGTCCCGGAGGAGAAACCCACCCCGTGCTCGATCCCCACGAAGCGGGCCAGCTCCGCTTCCAGTTGTTTCACCTGGGGGCCGTTGATGTATCGGGAAGAGTCCAGCACTTCCTGGATGGCCCGATCGACGGGGACGCGCAGGGCTTGATATTGGGCTTGCAGATCGATGAATTCCATGGCTTTAGACTCTAGTGATCCTCATGCTGAGAACAGGGTTTCGTGTTCCAGAAGTTGATGAAGCGTTTCCCGGGGTCGGATCACGGCGAAACGGTCCTTGCGCACCATGACCTCCGCGGCGCGGGGTCGGGTGTTGTAGTTGCTGCTCATGGAAAAACCGTAAGCCCCGGCGGAACGGATGGCCAACAGTTCCCCGGCGTGGCATTCCGGCATCATCCGGTCCCGGGCGAAGAAGTCCCCGGTTTCGCAGATGGGCCCCACCACATCCGCCATGATCTCCTCCCGGTCGAAACGCCGGATGACCGGCAGAATGCCATGGTAGGCGTCGTACAAGGCGGGACGGATCAGGTCGTTCATGCCCGCGTCGGTGATGACGAACCGTTTTTCCGCCCCCTGCTTGATGTACTCCACCCGTGTGACCAGAATGCCCGCGTTGCCCACGATCACCCGTCCCGGCTCCAGGATCAGAATGACCTCCAGACCCTGCAATTCGTTCAGCAAGGCGCTGGCGTACCGTTCGGGATTGGGTGGGGTCTGCTGGGCCTCGTAGGGAATGCCCAAACCCCCGCCGAGATCCAGATAACGAAGGGGAATCCCCTCCCCGCGCAGGATGACGAGCAGTTGCTTGATGCGCCGCAAGGCATCCACGAAGGGTTCCAGGGTGGTGAGCTGGGAGCCGATGTGACAATCCAGGCCGATGGGCAAAATATGCTCCATGGCGGCGGCCTGCCGGTACAACGCCACCGCCTGGGGGGTGGGAATGCCGAACTTGTTGCGCGCCAGACCCGTGGAGATGTAAGGGTGGGTGGCCGGGTTGACATCCGGGTTGATGCGCAGCGCGATGGGAGCCTTTTTGCCCATTTGCCCCGCCAGCGTGTTGAGTCGGATCAATTCGGCCCGGCTCTCCACATTGAACAGCAGAATGCCGTATTCCAGGGCGGCGCGGATCTCCGCGCTGGTTTTGCCCACCCCGGAAAAGACGATCCGCTCCCCGGGGGTGCCGATGCGCCGCACCCGTTCCAACTCCCCGGCGGAAACGATGTCGAAACCCGATCCCCGACGCGCCAGGGCGTCCAGAACCGCCAGCGCCCCGTTCGCCTTGACCGAATAGCAGATCAGATGCTCGCAGGCGGCGAACGCCTTGCGGAAGACATCGAAATGGTGTTCCAGGGTGCCTTCCGAATAACAGTAGAACGGGGTCCCCACAGCCGCGGCGATGTGATCCAGGGGAACCTGTTCGCAGTGCAGTCGGTTTTCCTGGTAGCGAAAGTCATCCATGATCAGGGTTTCTTGTCCGTTGATTGGGTGTTGTGTCCCTTTTTGTCGTCCTTGCCGGGCAGATACAGATCTCCCTTGAAGCCGCAGGCCGAAAAGACCAGGGCCAGGGAACACACCAGAACGGGGATCATCACGCGAAAACGGGTTGGCGGCATGGGTCGTTCTCCTGGGTGCCGGGCTGAAGGGGAGGATGTCGGCCCTATTGTGCCATTGTTCAGTTCCATAATTCAATATTGTCCGAAGCGTGGTCCGTGGTGTGCAGCAGACCCGTGGCCACGAGGTTTTCGTGGAAATTGACCTGATTGCGGCCGTTCTCCTTGGAGAAATAGAGGGCCTGGTCGGCCTTTTCGATCAACACCGGAGGGAAATCCTGCCGGTTGACCATGGTGGCCCCGATGCTGACCGTGACCCTGCCCACCTGGGGAAAGGGATAGGACTCCAGCATCACCCGAAAACGTTCCAAAGCCCGTTTGGCTTTTTCGAGATCAACTTCCGTCAGAATGGCCAGGAACTCCTCCCCACCGAAGCGGTACAGGCGGTCCTGGCTCCGGAAGGCGCGCTCCATGAGGCGCGCGAACAGAATCAATACCTCGTCGCCAATGGCGTGGCCATGATTGTCGTTGATCCGTTTGAAGAAATCGATGTCGAATATGGCCAGACAGGCACCGTCCGCCGGAGAGCGGTTGGGCTGATGCCCATAAATCGCATGGTCCAGGATGTGGGAAATCGTTTCGTCGAAGGAGCGGCGGTTGAACAGCCCGGTCAATGGATCCTGATCCTTGGCCTGGATGTTTTTTTGCAGATTTTTGAAAATTTTCAAAAGAACGGCCACGACTTCAGCATCGAATTTTTCCTCGGCGGCATGTGTGAGGATCAGAATGCTGTGGCTGTTGGAGCTGCTTTCGAGCTGAAAAAAGGAATTTTTGCTGGGTTCCCCACGGAGTTGGAACGCATAATGTTCGGGAAATTTCTGCGCGATGAAGGGGGCGAGACCGGGAATCGCCTGAATGGAGATGATCCGGTTGATTGGATCGAGGAGTTCCTGACCCGTATTGAGGGAGGCCCATTCCTGCGCCTTGTTGGTGTTCAGAAGATCTTCGTGCAGAAAATCCAGCAGCCTGGATTCGGAGGCGCGGGTCAGTTTGTTGAGTGCGATCAGCAACTGGAAAACCAGGCTGGTGCGGTCGCCTTGCTGGGTCAGGCTGATGATGAAAGGAAGCAGGTCCAAGGCGTTCATGGGTGGCACAAAAATAAGGAGGAGTCGGGATTTTTGAACAACCGATCCCATGATATCCGCAAGCGGGAGACGGGGATAGGGTTGTTATCGCCGGGTGATGGAATCGGGCGCGGTCACGGCTCCGTGAGACTCTCCTTGCGGGCCTTGAGGATGGGGGAGAGAAGAGATTCGATGATGCGCCGGTATCCGGTGGCGATTTCGGCGGTGACGGCCAGTCCGGGGGTGAGGGAGACGGATTGGCCGTTGATGAGGATCGTGTCGTTGTGCAGGGCGATGCGCGCCGGGTAGACCAGACCCAGCACCTTGTCCTCCACGGCGTCCCTGGAAAGATGACGCACCTTGCCGGCGAGAACTCCGAATCTGGTGAAAAGAAACGTCTCCACCTTGATTTCCACCGTCTGTCCGGCCTTGACGAAACCCGCGTCCCGGTTGAGCACCATGGCCTCCACCTCCAGCTCCGCCTCCTTGGGGACGATCCACATCAGCTCCTGGGCCGGGGTGACGACGCCTCCTTGGGTGAACACTTTCAGTTGTTGCACACTGCCCCCCTCCGGGGCGCGCAACCGACCCCGCCGGTG
Organism: Magnetococcales bacterium; assembly: GCA_015228895.1. Next base: position 3,126 of record JADGCR010000043.1, on the reverse strand, counting down.
ACGGGCGCGGGCCTTGTTCAACTCCTGCGCCAGGGCGGCCGCCTTGCGGTCCGCTTCCAGATACTGGGTCCAGTTGGACTGATGGAACTGGGCCTCCACCTGTTTCATCTTGAGGGTCAGGGTCTCCACGGCGGCCTGGGCCTCCTCCCGTTCGTAGCGCCTGCTGGCCAGGCTCTCCTCGGTCTCGATGCGTTTCTGGCTCAGCTCCAGAAAATCCATGCGCGGGGCGTTGCCCTGCCTGCTCAGCTGCTCCTTGGCGTTGGTCCGTTCGCGGATCAACGGAAGGACCAACTCCAGTTTCTTGATTTCCGCCCCGATGGCCCGCAGATGCGCCTCCTGCTGTTTGCGTTCGCTGGCCAGCTCTCCCAGTTGGGATTGATACTCGCCCCACTGGCGGGTCAACAGACGAAAGTGACGGTCGGCGATGGAGGCCGATACCTCCGGAGGGGCGCGAAAGGTGGCGACCGGGTTGCCGCTCCCCTCACCCAGCGCCCGAAAGCGCGCCGCGTCCGCCACGGACTCCATCCAGTCACGGGAAAGACGCTCTTCGTCGGCCTTGCTGTCCGAAGGGTCCAGTTCGATGAGCAGCTCGTCCTTTTCGACCTCCTGTCCCTCCTTGACGTAAATCCGGCTCACCACCCCAGACTCCAGGGGCTGGATCACCTTCACCCGCTCACTGGGAATGATCCGTCCCTGGGCGGTGGCGAAGATCTCCACCCGCCCGAAGATGGACCAGAGCAGGGCCACCGTGAACAGAAAGATCAAAAGCCTGCCGATCCAGCGTCCCGTCGGGGAAGGGGGGGCTTCGGTGATCTCCAGAACAGCGGGCAGAAAGGCGGTTTCGTGCTCCAGGCGGTCATCGGCGGGTTTGTGACGCTCCTCCTGCCAGGTCTGGCAAGCGATGGCCCAATGATGGCGCAAGGTGGTCCACATGTTCAGGCCGACTGGGACTGGATGTGATGCAGCGCGGCGTAGCGACCCCCGTTGGCGAGCAACTGCCGATGGGTGCCGTCTTCCACCAGTTGCCCCCGGTCGATGGTGAGGATGCGATGGGCCTGCCGGACCGTGGAAAGGCGGTGGGCGATGATGAAGACCGTGCGCTGCAAGCAGATGCTGTTCATGTTGTTCTGGATCACCCGTTCGGATTCGTAATCCAGAGCGCTGGTGGCCTCGTCGAAAATGAGGATGACCGGATCGTTGACCAGGGCGCGGGCGATGGCGATCCTCTGCCTTTGCCCTCCGGACAAGCCGCCGCCACGCTCTTCCAGAATGGTGTCATACCCCTTGGGGAGTTCCAGAATGAAGTCGTGGGCGCCGGACTGTTGCGCCGCGCGGACGATCTGCGTCATGGAAATGCCAGGGTCCGCCAGGGAGATGTTGTCCCGCACCGAACGGTTGAAGAGAAAATTTTCTTGCAGCACCACACCGATGCGCCGTCTCAGCCAGGACGGGTCCACCAGTGCCAGGTCCACGCCGTCCACCAGCACCCGGCCACCTTCCGGAACGTAGAGACGCTGGATGAGTTTCGTCAGGGTGCTCTTGCCGGAGCCGGAAGGGCCGACAATCCCCACCACCTGCCCGGACGGAACCTCGAAGGACAACTGGCTCAACACTTCCGGCCCGTCGTGACGATACCGGAAGGAGACCCGCTCGAAACAGACCCGACCGGTGATCGCCGGCAAGGAGATCTTGGCACCCCGCTCGGCGGGCAACTCGGTGGGGGTGTTGAGCACATCCCCCAGACGCTCCAGGGAGATGCGGGTCTGCTGGAACTCCTGCCACAAGGCGGCCAGCCGCAAGATGGGACCACTGACCCGACCGGCCAGCATGTTGAACGCCACCAGTTCACCCACGGTCAATCCCTTGTCCATCACCTGGAAGGCCCCGAACAATAAAATTAAAGTCATATTTATTTTATTGACAAATTGTGCGCTCTGTCCGGCGATATTGGCGAGATTGCCCGCCCGGAAGGCCGACTGAACATAGGCCGCCAGTTGTTGTTCCCAATGGCGACGCATTTGGGGTTCCACCGCCAATGATTTGATGGTCTCCATGCCCGCCACCGCCTCCACCAGAAAGGCTTGGTTTTCCGCGCCGCGCTGGAATTTTTCGTCCAGCCGCGCCCGTAAAATCGGGGTGACGAAAAGGGACAGGGCGACGTAAAAAGGGATGGCCCCCAGGACCAACCCGGTCAACATGGGGCTGTACAATAACATAACGCCAATAAAAACAAAAGTAAAAAAGAAATCCACCAACACGGTGACCGCCGTGCCGGTGAGAAAATTACGGATATTTTCCAGCTCCCGCACTCTGGCCACCGTGTCCCCCACCCGGCGCACGCTGAAATAACTTAAAGGAAGATCAAGCAGATGACGGAACAGGGAGGCTCCCAGCTCCACATCGATGCGGTTGGTTGTGTGAGAGAACAGATAGGTTCGAAGGCCGCCCAGCACGGTTTCGAACATCGCCATGACCACCAGACCGAACGTCAAAACATGCAGGGTGGAAAGTCCCTGATGGACCAACACCTTATCGATGATCACCTGAAAGAACAGAGGAGATACCAATGCGAAGATCTGCAAGAAGAAAGATGCGATCAGGACCTCGCCAAGCAACTTGCGATATTTAACGATGGCGGGGATGAACCAGGTCACATCGAAGCGGCGTTGTGATCCGGTGAGTTGGGCGCGGTGGGTCAGCAGGAGCAGTTCGCCGTTCCAGACAGGTTCGAACAGTTCTCTTGGGAGGGTCAGGGGATGGCTTTCCAGGGGGTCTTGCAGCAACACTTTTTCCGCCTTGCAGGCGGCCAGCAGGACGTAGCGTCCATCCTTGCGTTTGGCGATGGCGGGCAAGGGTGTTTTGGGAAGCCGCTCCCAGGTGGTACGGACCACTTTGGCCTTGATTTGCAATGCCTTGGCGCAATGGAGGAGTTCGATATCCCCCATCAGGCCGCCTGGGGGGGCGAACTGATGGCGCAAAGCCTCCCGGTCCGCTCCGATGCCAAACATGCGCAGGACGGTCAGCAGACAGGTCAATCCGGTATCCACAGGTTTTGTATTGTTCATCCGCAATCTTTATCTTACGTTATGGAACAATGGGAGGTCGCCTATAAAGTTTTATATTATT
>JADGCR010000439.1 GCA_015228895.1 Magnetococcales bacterium | reverse complement strand
TCCTCGGCGGACTGATGGCCGCATGGATCCTCGGCGCCTTCGAAGAAACCATGTCCCAGGTGATTCAGTTGAGTTTCTTCATGCCCATGATCTTCGGCATGGCGGGTAATGTCGGCAGTCAGACGGCGACCGTCGCGGTGCGCGGTTTGGCTACCGGGGCCATTCAGGTCAGTGATTTCCTGAAACTGCTCACCAAGGAGACCCTGTCCGGCCTGTTGATCGGTTCGTTTTACGGCATTGCCTTATCCACCTACGCCATCGTGGTGTTTCACAGCACCACGCTGGCTTTCGTGGTGGGAATCAGCATTCTGTCGAACATCGTCTATTCGGGTGTCATCGCCGCTTCGCTGCCCCTGCTGCTGCAACGCCTGGGGCATGATCCCGCCGTCGGGGGCGGTCCTTACGTGTTGACCACGGTGGATGTGCTGGGGGTGATCAACTACCTGATCATCGCCACCCTGGTTTATGGCCTTTGAGAGCGGACGATACAGCCATGAGCATGATGATACTGGAAGACGAGAAGAAAGCCGATCAGCCGACCACCAACTCGCGCATCGTCGATGCGGTCAACCGCCTCTATCGCAAAGGCTCCACCTTTCATCTGACCCAACTGCTGGGCAAGTTGAAGCCGTTGGAGCTGGCCCAGGTTCTGGACGACTTTCCCGAACACAAGTCCAACGCGCTGTTCGCCCTGGTCAAGGCTCCGGAGCTGGCGGCGCGGGTGCTGATGCTGGTTACGGATGGGCTGCGCAACCATCTGCTGACCCATTGTGAGCTGGAAAAGGCTCTCGCGGTCATGGAGAACCTGTCGCGGGACGAGCGCAACCGGTGCATCAGCGGCATGGACGAGGAGTCGGCCAAGCGCCTGATGGAGGCCATGCGCCAGGAGCCTCAGGAGGAGGGCGAGGATCTGCTGCAGTACAAGCAGGGCACCGCCGGCTCCCTGATGACCACCAGCATCTTCGCCTTGCCGGAGATGACCACCGCCGCCGAGGCCATCGACGCCATTCAGGATCTTTCGGACCACGATTCGGTCTTTTATCTCTATATGGTGGACGATCTGAAACGGCTGACCGGGGTTTGCTCCATTCGCAAGCTGATTCTCTCCGATCCGGACAAGCCTCTGAAGGAGTTCGCCCAGTCGCGTCTGATCAAGGTCCACATTGACACCCCCCAGGGGGAGGTGGCCAATCAGGTTTCCAAATACCGTCTGCTGGCGGTGCCGGTGGTGGATGACGACGGGGTGCTGATCGGGCAGATCGCCATCGACGATCTGGTGCATGTCATTCAGGAGGAGCACACCGAGTCGTTGATGAAGATGGCGGGTGTGGACAAGAAGGCCAGTGATGTCATGTCCCAGACCCCGTTGCAGATTTTCAAGACGCGGGTGCCCTGGCTGGTGACGGCGTTTGTCGCCTATCTGCTGGTATCGGCCATTCTGGGCGGATTCGAGGAGACCCTGGAGAGGGTGGTGCAGTTGTCCTTCTTCTTTCCCATCGTCATCGGCATGGCGGGCAACGCCGGTTCGCAGACCGGCGCGGTGGTGGTGCGGGGACTGGCGCTGGGGCTGGTGAATCCGAGTCACTATTTCAAGCTGCTGGCCAAGGAGTTGGGGGCCAATGTCGTCCAGGGGGGTGTTTATGGCTTGGCCCTGGCGGTGGCGGCCTATCTCATCTTCCAGAACGTGCAACTCTCCATGGTGGTGGGGCCGGCGTTGGTGGCCAACATCACCGCCTCGTCGTTCATCGCCCTGTCGCTGCCCTTCTTCTTCAAACGGCTGGGGGCCGATCCGGCGGTGGCGGCGGGTCCGCTGGCCCTGGCCTTCATCGATCTGGTGGGTTCGACCAACTATCTGGTCATCGCCTTTCTGGTTTACGGGTTTTAGGAACGGGCAGCCGGGGGGAGATCCCCGGCGGCTGCCTTTCAATATTTGTCTTTAAGTATCAAAAAAAGGAAATGTTCTGTCCTTTGACTTTTCTTATTTATCTTTCTCACGAGTTAACTATTCAGGCCACTGCACAGTGCGGCATGATCGTGTCAACGGCGAAAGGAAAAGTCCCAGGGGTGCCCCCTGGACCCCATGGGGTTGAACGTCAACAGCAAAAGGAAAAGTCCCAGGGCGCTGCCCTGGACCCGTCGGGGGGGATAATCCCCCCCGAACCCCCGTATACCTGAACAGATACTTCGTTTGAACAACCCCGGCTGTGTCCGGGTGTTGAGTTCAAAGAAGGGGAGGGTGAGTCCCTCCCCTTGCCCCCTCCGGCGGGTCGAAGTGGGGACAGGGTTTGGAGACGGTGCGTAGTTGGGCATTTCTCCTTTTGGCTTCGACCCGCCAAAGGCCAGGTCAACACCTCGGGGCGCTGCCCCGAACCCCGCCGGGGGGGAT
>JADGCR010000438.1 GCA_015228895.1 Magnetococcales bacterium | reverse complement strand
TTGCCCATGCGGCCCGCCGCGTCCCCCGTCCGGCAGATCCCGCCGGAGCGGACCGGGGATGCCGTGGGTGGGGAGGGTCCGGCCCTGCGGATCCTGCTGGTGGAAGATTCGGAGGACAATCAGGTGCTCATCCGCACCTTCCTGAACAAGACCCCGCACCGCTTGACGGTGGTGGTGAATGGCCAGGAAGCGGTGCGGATCGTCCAGGAGGAGCCTTTTGACCTGGTGTTCATGGATGTCCAGATGCCGGTCATGGACGGCTATACCGCCACCCGGCGGATTCGCCAGTGGGAGTTGGAACGGGAACGGGCGCGGCAGCCCTTGCCCATCGTGGCCCTGACCGCCCATGCCCTCAACGGGGAGGAGGAGCGCAGTCGGGAGGCGGGGTGTGATCTGTATTTGAGCAAACCGATCAAGAAGCAGCGTCTGCTGGAGGTGATCCAACAGATGGGGAAAGAATCTGGCGCCAGGCGGTGAGTGTCGGCCCCGTTCCCCCTCCCCGGAGGAGTCGGGGCGCGCCAGCGATCGGGCGGCGCGCGGGAAGTCTACGGCGTCACCTCCTGCGAGTCGGGGGGAAGGGGGTCGCCGGTGGTGCGCCAACCGCTTTTTTTGTCGAACCGGTCGAGCAGGAAATCGATGAACTTCCTGACCTTGGCGGAGATGTGGGGGTTGGCGGGATAGACGGCGTAAACGCCCACCGGCGGCATGTCGAATTCCGGCAGCAGGGCCATCAGGGTATTGGCCTCCAGATCCCCCTCGATGAGAAAATCCGGCAGAATGGCCACCCCCACCCCCGCCCGCGCGGCCGCCCGCACCGCGTCCCCGTTGTTGGCCTGCAACGGCCCGTTGATCCTCACGGAGCGCTCCTCCCCCCCGTGGAAAAACCGCCAGATGGTGGGGGTGAGCGTGTAGCTGTACAACAGGCAGGCATGCCGGGTCAGCTCTTCCGGCGTCATGGGCTGGCCGTGACGGACCACATATCCCGGACTGGCGCACAGCACCAGTCTGGCCGAAGCCAGACGACGCGCCACGAGGGTCGAGTTTTCCAGCGCGCCGATGCGCACCGCCACATCGAATCCCTCTTCCACCAGATCCACGAAGCGATCGTTGAGTGCCAGGTCGATCTTGATGCCGGGAAACGCCAGCAGAAAATCGGCGATCGCGGGGGCCAGATGCAAAATGCCGAAGGACATCGGGGCGCTCACCCGCAACAGTCCGCGGGGGGCTCCGTGCAGCAGGGTCACGGTCTGCTCCGCGTCGTTGATCTCTTCGAGAATCTTGCGGCAGCGTTGCGCATAGATCTCCCCCTCCGCCGTGAGATGCAGACGGCGGGTGGTGCGGTTGAGCAGGCGAATGCCGAGATGTTCTTCCAGCAGATCGATGTATTTGCTGACCGCGGCGCGGGAGACCCCTCCCTTGCGGGCCGCTTCCGCGAAGCTGCCCCCGTCCACCACGCGCAGGAAGGTCTCCATCAGGGTGATGCGGTCCACGGCCATGCCTCCTTAAGGGGTGGGGTTCATTGTCAATCATTCGTGAACAATCATATTACAGGATTCGGTATTGTCAAGTCGGTCAAGGTGGATTATGCTTTGTGTCACCATTCATTCGGGATGGTGTCCACCCCCATCGTCTCTTGAAGAACAAAGGAGCAACGCGCCATGAAGACCCCCATCGTCCTTGACCTGCCGGCTGGAGAGCATCACATTTGTGTGTGTGGCAAGTCCAGAAACCTGCCGTTTTGCGACGGCTCTCATCAGGGCAGCGGACGCGTCCCGCGCCATGTGGTCCTTTCCCAGGCCGGGCAGGTGGCGGTCTGTTCCTGCGGCAAATCCGGGAATCCGCCTTTCTGTGACGGCTCCCACCAGGGGTAGGGAAGCCTCTTCAACCTCGTTTTCAAGGAGAACTAAAGCATGAGCAGGATTCGTCTGGTGCCAGGCATGGCCCTGGCCTGCGCGGTCTGGATCGGGAGTTTCCCCGTCTGGGGCGCGGAGGAAACCTTCAAGATCGACCCCACCCACTCTTTTGTCACTTTCAGCATTCCCCATCTGGGCTACAGCCTGTTGCAGGGTCGTTTCGACACCATCGAGGGGGGATTCTCCCTGGACATCGACAAGCCCGAGGGGGCCGCCATCCAGGTCACGGTGGCGACCCCTTCCGTCAACAGCAACCATGCGGAACGGGACAAACATTTGCGCGGCAAGGATTTTCTTGATGTGGAGCGGTTTCCCAAGGCCACCTTCCAGAGCAGACGCATTGTCCAGGATGGGGGCAGGATCACCGTGGAGGGGGATCTGACCCTGCATGGCGTGACCAAAGCGGTGGGTTTCGAGGCCAGGAGCATCGGCGGCGGCCCGGACCCCTGGGGCGGTTTTCGGCGGGGTTACGCGGGAACG
>JADGCR010000437.1 GCA_015228895.1 Magnetococcales bacterium | reverse complement strand
GGCGGGACATCTGCTGAAACCGGTCATCGAGACCATGCGCGCAGCGCGGACGGAACGGTGATCCCGTCAGGGGTGCGGATCACTCGGCGGGTTCGACGGGGGAGGGGGGATTGATGGACTCGCGGATCAGATAGGTGCTGCGGCCCTGGGATTCGAAGTAGGTGCGCACCAGCATTTCAGCCACCAGCCCGAGCAGGATGGCCATGATACCGATCATGAAGGCCATCACCGACAGCAAGGGGAGGGGTGTGGTGATGAAAGGGGTCTCCCTGAAGAATTTCAGAAAGAAGGCCAGCGTGCCGCTGGCCAGGGAGATCAACAGGGCGAGAAGGCCAAAGCTGCCGAACAGATGGATCGGCTTGACGAAATATTTCTCCAGGAATTTTAGTACGATCAGATCGAGAATCACCTTGACGATCCGGTTGAGTCCGTATTTGGATTGGCCGGAGGATCTGGGATGGTGCGTCACTTCCAGTTCCGTGACCGAAGCCCCCATCCAGTGGGCGTAGATCGGGATGAAACGATGCATTTCGCCATAAAGCTTGACCCCCTCGATGATCGTGCGCCGGTAGGCTTTGATCGTGCAGCCATAATCGTGCAGGGGCACGCCGGAGATGCGCGAGATCAACCAGTTGGCAACCCGGCTGGGCAGGGTGCGGATCAGGGGATTGTCCTTGCGATCCTTGCGCCAGCCCGAAACCACGTCGTACCCCTCGTGCAGTTTGGCCAGCAGCCTGGGGATATCCCTGGGATCGTTCTGGCGATCCGAATCCATGGGGATGATGACCTCTCCCCTGGCGTGTTCGATACCCGCCATGATGGCGGCGGTTTGACCGAAATTGCGGCGGAAGCGGATCACCCGGAAGGCGGGATGACGGGCCGCCACCTGGCGCAATCGTTGCAGGGATCCGTCCTGGCTGCCGTCGTCGATGAGGATCACTTCATAATCACTCCCGACGCTCCCCAATACGGCGATCAGATCCTCGCACAGGGGCAGAATGTTCTCTTCTTCGTTGTAGACCGGGATGATGATCGAGAGTGACGACATGAGGTGCGGGACGCTCGCGTGGGAAGTTGCCGGATGGTATCGACTGTCACATTAGATCATCCGGACTGGAAAAATCCAGTGATTTTCTCCCCGCCCGCCAACGCATCCCCGCCATGCCACCGCTTGAACGCGGCAACCGTGCCGGACAGGAGCAGGGAGCCTTGGGAGGCGCGTTGTCTTGTGCCGCCCGGTTTCTCCGGGCACGCGGCAGAGGGCAAGGTCGGTTTGGTTTGGTGACCGTCCGCACCCCGGGCGGGGCGTGGAGGGTGTGGTCGGTCGCGTTGGTGGGTGTTTCGGGTGCGTTTGCTTGCGAAAAACTTGACAAGCATCCGCAACGGGTCTAATCTGAACAAACATGGCAATCGCCATCCATTCTCGTTCCTGCGATACCTCGGCCCGCTCCGGTGCACTGGCATTCCCCGAACATTCTGTTTTCCTCCCACTCGTAAAGGTTTCTTGTGTCCGAATTTACCCAGTTCAACCTCATCACACCCCTGCAGAGCGTCATCCGGCAAGCCGGTTTTCAAACACCCACCCCGATTCAGGTCCAGGCAATTCCCCATCTGCTGGAAAGACGCGACCTGCTGGGCATCGCCCAAACCGGAACCGGCAAGACCGCCGCTTTCGTACTGCCCATCCTGGATCGCTTAAGCCGCGAATCCTGGGGCTTGCGTCCGGGAGAGGCCAGCGTCCTGATCCTCGCCCCCACCCGGGAACTCGCCGCCCAGATCGGCGCCAGCATCACCACCTTCGGCAAGCCTCTGCCAATCCGCCATGCCGTGGTCTATGGCGGTGTCGGTCAGCAACTCCAGGTCCAGGCCATGTCGCGTGGGGTTCACATTCTGGTGGCCACTCCGGGCCGGCTGCTGGATCTCATCGGTCAGGGTCACATCCGTCTTTCCAACCTGCGGATTCTGGTTCTCGACGAGGCCGACCGCATGCTGGATATGGGTTTCATCCACGACATCCGCCGCATCATGGCCCTGTTGCCCGCCACGCGGCAAACGCTGCTCTTCTCCGCCACCATGTCCGGCGAGGTGGAGAATCTGACTCATGGCATTCTCAACGATCCGGTGCGCGTCGAGGTGACGCCCCAGGCCACCACGGTGGACCGGATCGAACAGAAGGTGCTGTTCGTGGACAAGGAGAACAAACGTGCGCTGCTGAAGAAACTTCTGGAAGGGGATGAGATCCGGCGTGCTCTGGTTTTCACCCGCACAAAACACGGCGCCGACCGGGTCACGGAACATCTGGAACGTTACGCCATCCCCGCAGCCGCCATTCACGGCAACAAGTCGCAGAGCGCTCGGGAGCGATCCCTGGAGTTGTTCCGTAGTGGCGAGGT
>JADGCR010000436.1 GCA_015228895.1 Magnetococcales bacterium | reverse complement strand
GCCATCTCCTTTATCCATGCCCTGCCCGCAGGATTCGACACCCGGTTGAGCGAACGGGGCAATAATCTCTCCTCCGGTCAACGCCAACTGCTGGGCATGACCCGAATCTTTGCGCTGGATCCGGCGATCCTGGTGCTGGACGAGGCCACCAGCTCCGTGGACGCGGTGAGCGAACGGCTGATCCAGACCGCCCTGGAACGGCTGATGGCCGGACGTACCGCCGTGATCATCGCCCATCGCCTCTCCACCATCCGCAACGCGGATCGCATCATCGTCCTCAAGCAGGCCCGCATCGTGGAGGAGGGGAGCCATGAGGTCCTGCTGGCCAGGAATGGCGAATACGCCCGCCTGCACGCCATCCAGTTTCAGGATGTGGAGAGCGTGGAGTAGGGGGCCGCCAGCTCCAGAAACCGATCGCATTGCCGCTGCCAGGAGTACTCCCGGATGAAGCGGCTGGCCTTCTCTCCCCGGCGGGTGGCGGTGGTGTGCCGGTCGTGGATCTCCTCCAGGAGGGCCACGATCTCCTCCACCGAGGACTCCCCCCAGTCGTCCAGCCGGGCGCCGGATGCGGGATGGGTGCAGGGGCTTTGCCGGGTCAGGGGGTAGCAGCGCTCCGGGTCGATCAGATCCTTGTGGCCGGTATTGTCCGCCAGAATCACCGGCAGACCCACGGCCATGCACTCCATGGCCACCAGATTGGTGCCGCCTTCGCAACGGTTGGGAAACAGTCCCACATGCGCCTCCCGCAGGATGGCGGGGGTCATGGGATTGGGGATTTCCCCCACATCCATGAAGGAGTCCGCGGGGAGATAACGGGCGAGCCAGGCGTTGATGTCGTTGCTGGTGGGCAGATCCGCGACATGGCGAGCGGAAAAGCGGGCCCCCTCATCCAGCCAGTGGTTGTTCCAGGCGGTGAGCAGAAAGGCGTGGGGATGGCGGGCGTGAAAGCGCGCAAAGGCGGCGATGACCAGATCCTGCCCCTTGCGGAACTCCAGCTTGCCTCCGGAAAAGATGACGAAGCGTCCGGGGAGCAGGTTCCTGGACGGGGCGGGATAAAAGAGGGCGCTGTCGATGCCCTGCATGAGACAGGCCACATTGGCCAGACCGTATCTCTCCGTCAGGACCGCGGCGTTCCAGCGGGAGCCGGTGACCACCAGGGGCAATTCACGGGCGTAGTCGATCTGGTTGGACGCCAGCCGGGTGGACTCGAAAAAGGTGATGCCGATGGTGGTCCCGCCGGAAAACGGGACCGGGGCGAATTCGAACGCCCCGTTGGTGTGGTGGAGCAGCAGGGTGCCGGGATCACGGATGGTCTTGTCCGGGTTGTGATGCAGGAACGCGATGGTCTCCCGGGAGTGTTCCAGGACCGGCAGCAGGGCGCGGATTTCCAGGGGATTGAGCGCCAGTCGCGCGGGGGGGCGCAGCAGCAGCGGCTGGAGGGTGTGGCGCAGCATGGCGAAGACCAGATTGAGGCCATAAATGCCCCAGCCGTGGAACTGTCCAAGAGACCAGGAAAGGGCGATGCGGGCGTGGGACATGGTGCGCGGACTCCGGGTGGGTTGATGGGCCAGGGGGAGATGATAGCGTTTTCCGGGGAGCGCTGACGAAGGAATTTTTTTTTGTTCTGGAGGGGAGGGTATGCCCCGACGAGCATCGGTGTCGGAGTCCATCATGGAGCATGAGTCGAGTTGCGCAGCGTTGAACGCCCGGATCGCCCCGTTGGTCCACGCCGGCGAGACCCGGCGGGCCGTCGCGCTGTGCCAGGAGTGGCTGGACGGGCGGACCGCCCATGATGCCGGTCTGCATCTGGTCCATTTCAACCTGGGGGTGCTGCTGATGGGGCTGGAGGAGTGGCGCGGGGCGCAGGACGCCTTCTCCGCGGCGATCCGTTCGCAGCCGGACTTTTATCCCGCCCGCATCAACCTGGGCAACGCGCTGGAGCGGCAGGGCCTGCTCCCTGAGGCGGTGGCCTGTTGGCGGCAACTGGTGGAACGGTTGTCCCTGGTGAACCCGGAAACCATCGATTACAAGAATGCCGCCCTCAAGCAGATTGGCCGGGTGCTCAAGTGGGAGGGGTCGGAGGTGGCGTTGCGGCAGAGTCTGGAACTGGATCCCCATCAGCACGACGCCATGGAATTCTGGATCAGTTGGCGTCAGGATCAGTGGAAATGGCCGGTGATCCAGCCCTTCGCCAGGTGCGACAAGGCCCATTTGATGAAAGGGTTCGCGCCGTTGTCCCTGGCGGCCTATACCGACGATCCCCTGTTGCAACTGGCCAATGCCCGCATGTACAACCGGCTGGTCGCCGGTCAACCCTCCATCACGTTCCTGGACGACCATGCCCGCCTGCGGCAGGCCCCCTCCACCCGGCCCAGGGTGGGTTACCTCTCCTCC
>JADGCR010000435.1 GCA_015228895.1 Magnetococcales bacterium | reverse complement strand
ACCCATGAATGCCATCATCGGTTTGAGCCATTTGGTCATGCGCACATCTCTTACCCCCAGGCAGATGGATTATCTCCAAAAAATCTCCGGGGCAGCCGCCACGTTGCTGAGATTGATCAACGATATTCTGGATTTTTCCAAAATCGAATCCGGCAAAATGGTCTTGGAGGAGACGGTCTTCGATCTGCGCCAGGTGATGGAGGATACCATGGACACCTTGCGCAGCTCGGCGCAGCAGAAGGGGTTGTCCCTGGAGCTTCTGGTGGAGCCGGAGTTGCCGAACTGCTTTGTTGGCGATCCCACCCGCCTGCAACAGGTGCTGATGAATCTGGTGGGCAACGCCATCAAGTTCACCCCCAGGGGTGGGGTGACCCTCTCGGTCCGACCCGCCGGGACCGCGGGAGAGAGGCATCGGGTGGGATTCGCGGTGCGGGATACCGGCATCGGCATCCCGGAGGCGCGGCTGGAGGCGATCTTCGAGAGTTTCACCCAGGCGGACACCTCCACGACCCGCACCTTCGGGGGCACGGGTTTGGGCGTCACCATCGCCAAGGAGATCGTGGACCGCATGGAGGGGCGGTTGCGGGTCACCAGTCGGGTGGGTGAGGGGTCCACCTTTTTTTTCGAGATCACCCTCCCCCTGGCCCCGGTCCGGGATTGCCGTCGGGAATTGCCGACCCCCGGAGCGGGGCGGAGGGCGCGGCGTCTGTTCACCGTGTTGCTGGTGGAAGACCTGGAGGAGAATATCGTCCTGGCCCGGCTCCGTCTGGAACGACTGGGTCACAAGGTACTGGTGGCCCATGATGGTATCGAGGCCCTGACGCTCTGGCAACAGGAGATCCCGGACCTGATCCTGATGGACCTCCAGATGCCCAACATGGATGGTTTTTCCGCCACCAGGGCCATCCGGGAGCGGGAGGCGGCGGGAGGGGCCGTCACGACCCGCGTTCCCATCATCGCCATGACCGCCGCCGCCATGAAGGGGGATCAGGAGGCGTGTCTGGCGGCGGGCATGGACGATTATGTCTCCAAGCCCATCGAGTTCGTCCGCTTGAGCGTCGTGATGGAGCGGGTGGTGCCCCGGGGGGTGGGGCGGTTGGTGGAGGGGAACCTGGAAGCGCTCTCTGATGCCGTGGATGAGTCGGATCTGCCGGCGGAATGGCAAGGTTTGCCGGGGATCGACGTGGCCGTGGGACTGGCCAAATGGGGCAACGGGGAGGTCTATCGCAAGACCCTGATTGGCTTTGCCCGGAAACACGCGGAGGATGCGGCGCTGTTGCGGGATGCCCTGGCCCGTGAGGATCTTCCGGGGGCCAAATCCATCGCCCACGCCATGAAGGGGGCGGCGGGCACCCTGGCGGCCACGGGATTGGAGGCCGCCGCCATGACGCTGGACGCGGCCTTGCGGCAGCGCAAGGAGGAGTCGGGGGATATGCACTCCCTGTTGGCCGCCATGGCGAAGCGGAATGTCAAACTGGAAGATCTGGTGGCGGATTTCGCGAGCCATCTGGAGCGGGTGATCGACTCCTGCCAGCGTCTGGAGCCGGATGAAAAATGTGTTCCGGCAGGCTTGGCGGAGGAGGAATCGGTTCGGAAGCGGCGTCTGGACGGGACCGTGATCGCCCGGATGCGGGCCATTGCCCACCATTTGTCCCATGGGGATGTCTCCGGAGTGGAACAGGAGTTGGAAAATCTGCAGGCCGCCCGTGTCTTGCGGCAGGCGGATATGGATCTGTTGCTCGAACAGGTGGATGAACTGGAGTTGGATCAGGCCCTGGCCACGCTGATCAGAATCTCCGGTTACTTCGAAGTGGATTTGGATCAACCGGCATGAACAGACGATACGGATCGATTCTGGTGTGTTTTCTGCTGATGCTGGCAGGGAGTTCCCCATCCCAGGCGGGCAGAACGGTCCATGTGGGGGTCTATCAGAACAGTCCTCAGGTCTTTCTGGACGCCAAGGGCGTGGCCAGGGGATTTTATGTCGATCTGCTGGAGTACATCGCCGCGCAGGAGGGGTGGACGCTCAACATGGTCGCCGGCACCTGGAACCAGGGCATGGAGCGGCTCCACAAGGGGGAGATCGACCTGTTGACCGCCATCGCCTTTCTGGATGACGGCAGCCGGAACCTGTCGTACAACCAGGAGACGGTCCTGGCCAACTGGGGTCAACTCTATGTCGCGGATGCGCGGATTCAATCCATGCTGGACCTGGAGGAGAAGACCATCGTCGGTTTGGAAAACGACATCCACACCAAACAGTTTCAGGTGCTGCTCAAGCAGTTCGGCATTCGGTATCAGCTGGTGCAGGTGGCGGAATACGCCCTGGCCTTTGAATCCCTGGTGACGGGCAAGGCGGATGCGGCCATTGTATCCAAGACGTTCGGCCTGACCA
>JADGCR010000434.1 GCA_015228895.1 Magnetococcales bacterium | reverse complement strand
CCAGATTTTTTGATACAACCGGGCGGAGCGCCGGGAACGGAAGGGGAGAATGATGCCGTGCAGCAAGGGAAGCCACAGCCACGGATTCAGGTCCACCACCCTGGGGTCGGAGAGGAACTCCCGCAGGAAACGGCGCACGGCCGTGGGTGTCGGCGCGTCCGGGGTGCCCAGTTGGGTCAGCAGCACGGCGATGGCGGGAGAGGACAAGGTGTTGGTTCTTCCTTGAAAGGTCGGGCCGGCGGGGGAGTTCGGTTTCCTGGCGCATACTTTAGCCGATCGCATCGGATGCCGTCCAGCAAATTCCACTTGACGCGCCATGGGGATGGAGAGACAGTGTACCTGGAGCTCCTCCGCCCTTGACGCCCGATCGATGTCAACAACCTTCAGAGACGCTGATGCCTCCCCGACTGCTGATTTCAGCCCTGCGCAAAAGTTCCGGCAAGACCACCCTCTCCATAGGCGTGGCGGCGGCGTTCGCCGCGCGCGGGCTGGAGGTGCGGACCTTCAAGAAGGGACCGGATTTCATCGACCCGATGTGGCTTGCCAAGGCCAGTGGCGCGGTGTGCCGCAATCTGGATTTTTTCATGATGGGGACGCGGCGGGTGCGGGATCATTTCATCCGTCATGCCCAGGGGTGCGGTCTGGCCCTCATCGAAGGCAATCACGGCTATTTCGACGGACAGGATCTGGAGGGGGGGGATTGCGCCGCCGCCCTGGCGGAGCTGTTGCAGACCCCGGTGGTGCTGGTGGTGGATTGCAAGGGAGCCTCCAGGGGGGTGGCCGCGCTGGTGCAGGGCCATCTCGACTTTCCGGGTGGTCAGTGGATCAGGGGGGTGATCCTGAACCATGTGGCCTCCCCCCGCCACGAAAAGCGCCTGCGGCAGGCGTTGGCCCGCTACTGTCCGGTGCCGGTGGTCGGGTGCGTGCCCCACTCCGGTTCGCTCTCCATCGAGGAACGGCATCTGGGGCTGCAACCCGTGGCCGAGGAGGAGCGTCTGTTGGCCCGGATTCAGGAGATCCGGGATGGCATCACCCCCTATGTGGATTGGGAGGCGCTGTTGGCGTTGGCCCGTTCGGCCCCCCCCCTGACCGGATCCGCGCCCCCGATGGTCCGGCCTGTTCCCGCGTCCCGGCTGCGGGTGGCCATGGCCATGGATCAGTCCACCCACTTCTATTACCCGGAGAATCTGGAGGCGCTTCGGGAAGCCGGGGTGGAGCTGCTGCCTTTTTCCCTGTTGAACGACGCCTCCCTGCCGGATGCGGATGGTCTGTACATCGGTGGCGGATTTCCGGAGATGTTCATGGAGCGGCTGGCGGGCAACCGCGGGCTGCTGGACCAGATCCGGGATGGGGCGGCGGCGGGTTTGCCCGTTTACGCGGAGTGCGGGGGGGTGATGGTGCTGGCCGAGCAACTCCGCTGGGGGGACCGGGAGGCCAGGATGATCGGGGCGCTGTCCATCGAACTGCGGATGGAAAAAAGGCCGGTGGGCTATGGTTACATGGAGATCGAAGGGAGCGACGCCCTCTCCTGGCCGGGCGCGGGACGGAGGCAGGCCTGTCACGAGTTCCACCACTCCAGGGTCACCCGCGTCGGGGAGGGGGTCCGCTTCGCCTTCCGGGTGACCAGGGGGTTTGGCGTGGACGGCAAGCACGACGGACTGCTGTATCGGAACATCCTGGCCAGTTACGCCCATGTGCACGCCCAGGCCGCTCCGGATGGGCCGATTTCCTCGCATCATTCTGGAGTGCAAAAAAGTTAAAATAATCGGTTCCAATATCATCAAATCGTGATATACTAATGCACTGTTTGAGTAGGAAGCCCCGGAAAGGGCGCCACAATTCACCCGACAACATACGACCAAAGAGAACAGAACCATGAAACTTGCGGTATGTATCTACGAAGGACCCTACAACCATGAAGCGTCTGACACGGCCTACAATTTCATTCAGGCCGCGCTCAAGCGTGGACATGAGTTCAAGGGAATTTTTTTCTATCACGACGGTGTTTACAACGTCACCAAGCTGATGGAACCACCCCAGGACGACCGGCACATCGCCAACCGCTGGTCCGCGCTCGGTGCCACCGGGATCGACATCGTGGTTTGCATCGCGGCGGCCAAACGGCGTGGCATCGTGGATGAGGTCCTGGTGCCCAACGTGCGGATTTCGGGACTTGGACAATTGACCATGATGGCCATCGAAGCCGACCGGCTCGTGGTCTTCGGCGACTAGGGAGTGCGCGCAATGTCGGAAGAGATCAGAAAAAAAATCATGTTTACCGTCCGCAAGGCACCTCACGGGACCATTTATGTCTACGAGGGGCTGGAGGTCAAATTGATCATGGCGGCCTACGACGCGGACATCTCGGTGGTCTTCATGGATGACGGCGTTTTCG
>JADGCR010000433.1 GCA_015228895.1 Magnetococcales bacterium | reverse complement strand
AAGAAGCATGGCGCGAACATTGTCTGCGCCATACTTCACCACAAATCGTTTTCCCCAGTCGTTGCCCAGGCGATCACACAACAGGGCACGGATTTGATCGGGAAAGAGGGTGACAAAGCCGATATCCGGGCGATGGCGGATGATCTCCACCATCATGGCATGCGCGGCGGGGACAATACGACTTTTCCAGTTCTCCCCATGCACCAGATAGGGCAACCGGACCTGGAAATCGCTGGCCGGGGCCAGTTGAATGCCCAGGGGATTGTCTGGCGCGTAGCTCTGCTCCATGGGAGAGTTGCGGGTCAGGTCGAAGGTGGCGATGGTCAGGGTGTGAATGTGGGGATTGTCGCAGATGTAACGCGTCAAATTTTCCCGCATCGCATCGGTTTCGCCGGGGAAACCCAGCAGGATGAAGCAGAAGTTGAGAATTCCGGCCCGGGCCGCCAATTCCAGGATCTCGTCGGTGCAGGAGAGTTCCGTGTTTTTGCGCATACGGTCCAGAATGCCGGGGTCGTTGGACTCCAACCCCCAATGAATCTTTCGGCATCCGCCCCTGTAGAGATTTTCCAGGAATCCGGGCCTGGTGAAACTCTTTTCCAGGCGGGCGAAGGTTTCCCATTTGGCGTCGATGCCCCGTTGCCGGATCAGTTCCGCCAGGTGGCCCAGTACAGCAGGCGAGGAGGTATCCTCCATGAACTTGAAGTAGGTGGCCTTGCGACCGGTCTGCCGCAAGGTCAACTCCTGGACTTGCAGAATATCCTCCACCACCCGTTCTGCGGTGCGCACCTGGTATTTATTGGAACCGAAGGGTATGGCGCAAAAGGCGCAGTTGGCATAGCACCCCCTGGTGGTTTGCAGGGGAATGAGGGGTTCCGGGAGCAGGTAGGCATTGAAATCCAGGTCGGAAAAATCCGGGCTGGGGATCTGGCCAACAGGGGTTGCGGCACTCCGGTTGATGACATGATCCTGCCTTCCCGGGCGGATCACATTGGTGAAATCCACCGACTCATGGGGCCGCAGCAGGTGCTTGTGAATATTGAGCAAAGGCTCTTCGCCATCCCAGAGGGCCAAAAAATCGGCACAGGCCATAATCGCTGGATGGTCCAGCATGGAGGGGTGGCAGCGGGTAATCATCTGACCACCCAGAACAATGGCCGTTTCAGGCAGCAATTGCCGCAACCGGGCCGCCAGGGTAAAGGCAGGGATGATCTGGTCCTGAAAGGTGATGGCTATGCCTGTGAGGCGTGGTTCTGCCGGTTGCAGCCGTTGCTGGATGAATCGATCCCAAAATGGGATGAAGGGGTTGCCCTCCCTGTCGCTGGTGGCCCGGATCACCGAGTCGAAGAAAATTCGGTCGTGCCGCATACCCAGGGAGCGCAAGCCCACCTGAAGGTCCGGCCAGTCGGCACATCTTTCGTGCAGCCTTCTTTCCAGCTCATTGTAATACGAAAGCAGCTCCAGAGGATTGCTCTCCAACACCCCACTGGCCGGAGGCTGAAGTGGCTGCTGAAGAAATTCATAGAAAAACAGTAAATTGGCATCCATTATTCGGGATGTGAAGCCGTGGCGTGCCAGATAGGATTTCAATAAAGGCAGGTTCAATTGCGGGTGCAGGGGGCTGGCGACAGGTGGGTTGATCAGAACCGAATCCACCTTCAGGGAACGCTCATCTGCCACGGAGGGCCATGGACAGGAAGTGTCCATCATACGGCCTGAAAAACATAAACATACACCCCACCCACATCGTCTGGAGTGTCTGGTCCCACCTTCACCTTGGAAAGCAGTTGGAAATCGGCACTTAGCATCTCTTCCTCGAACTGGCTTTCATGGCGTTTGAAATCGCCGACCCGGAACACGCCGGATTTGAGGGCATTGATTTCGATTTGCGCCAGTTCGTAGTCACCATGGGCAATGGCAGCGTTCACAATAAAGCCATGGTAGCGTTTCAGGGCATCGATGCGCTCCGCCTCGCTGGTGAAACGGGGAAGGATCTCTCCTCCCATGATGTACACACCACCGCGACTCAGGTTGTTGCGAATGTTGCGGGCAAAGATTTCCGCCTTGTCATAGTGGATGTGGTCGTGGGCGAATACGGAGACCACGCAATCGTAGGGGTTGTTCCGGCAATAGGTCACTGCATCTCCCTGGATGCATCTGGCCCGCTCGCTGCGGGTGTGTTCTGCCAGCAAGGCGAGACATTCCTCATCGATTTCCAAGGCGTCGATGGTTAGATTCTCCAGGGCAAGCAGCTCCAGGGTAGCCAGACCAGTACCAGCCCCCAGTTCCAGGAGACGGGCCTGTCTGCCGTGAAACCGTTGACCCAGCAGGGCGAGAATTTCTCCGATCATTTCAACATAATAAGGGTGTGATCGCTCCACCTGGTGGTAGAGACCAAGATCGATATA
>JADGCR010000432.1 GCA_015228895.1 Magnetococcales bacterium | reverse complement strand
TGCACATGACGCCGCTGTTCCTCGTCCAGCCGGCTCTCGGCCAGAATTTCGCCCATGCCGAGAATGGCGTTCATGGGGGTACGGATTTCGTGACTCATCGCGGCCAGAAAACGGCTCTTTTCGGCGTTCGCCCGGTCCGCGTCGGCGATGGCCTGTTGCAGCTTCTCATCCAGTTGCTTGCGTTCGATAATACCGGCGAGGGTGTTGGCCACGGCATGCAGAAAATCCTCCTCCTCTGCGTTGCCGGCATGATCCGCCGCCAGATGGAGGGTCATCACCCCCAGAACCCGCTCATGGGAAAGAATCGGCACACAACAGACACTGGAGCGCGCCTCCCCGGCACCGCAGGTCAGGAGTTCCGGCTCCTCCTGGGTGACGAACCGGATCCGTTTTTCCGCAAGCACCCGACCACACAAACAGTGGTTCCTGGCGACGCGGGCGCAGGTTTGGAGCGGAAGCGCCTCCATGCCCTGCTGAATGGTCAACAGAAGTCGGTCGCCGGTCTCGTCATGGAGAAAGAGAACCCCCTTGCCCAGGGTGGGCAACCAGCTCTCCGTCAGGATGAGATTCAGGGCGATTTCGAGTTGTCTTTCCAATGGATGGGTGGCGGTGGCGGAACGCAGCAGGGTGTTGATGAGCACCTGGGTCTGGAAAAGACGTTGCGCCCGCCGCTCCTCCTGTTTGCGCGCGGTGATCTCCCGGCCGACGGCGGAAAAGAAGCGCCTGCCGTCAACCGCCCAGGAGGAGAGGGAGAGTTCCAGGGGAAACCGTTCCCCGTTTTTCCGTTGGGCCGTCACTTCCAGCAACTGTCCCGCGCGCCGCATCTCGCCGGTGCGGTTGACCCGTCCCAACGCCTCGCTGTGGAGCGCGCGATCGTTTTCGGGTATCAGCGCGGTCAGGGATCGACCAAGGATTTCATCCTCCCGGTAGCCGAAAATCGATTCCGCGCCGTGATTCCAGAAGGTGCAGCAACCGTCGGCATCCGCCGACACGATGACCTCGCTGGCCGAATCGGCGATGGAGCGGAGCTGCAGCTCGCTTTCCCGCAGAGCCGCTTCCGCCCGTTTCTTGTCCCGGATGAGGTTCCGCTTTTCCAGGACTCTTTCGATGGTGCCGAGCAGCAGCGCCGGATAATTGCCCCCCGACTCCTTGACGACATAATCCACCGCTCCGAGCCGCATGGCCTCGATGGCGATTTCCATGCTGCCGAAACCGGACACCATCACCACGGGAGGGGAGGCGGGGTGTTCTGCCAGCATCCGTTTCAGGACGCCCAGGCCGTCGAGCCGCGGCATTTTGTAGTCCACGACCACCACGTCGAAGGTGGCGTGCCGCAATTTCTCCAGTCCGGCCAGTCCGTCTGCCGCCGTCTCCACCACCCACCCCTGGCGTTCCAGGCGGCGATGGGCCAGTTCGGCCAGCGCTCCGTCGTCCTCCATGTACAGGACGCGGGGTTGTTCCGCGTCGGCGATGGGGGAGATCATTGGACGCAACAGGGATATGACATGATGTTGATCAACAGCCCCATGCTTTGAATGGTCTTGGCGAAATCCATCGGATCGACCGGCTTGGTGACGAAATTATTGCAACCCAGATCATAACAACGCTGCACCTCCTGAGTGTCATCCGTGGTGGTCAGAATGACGATCGGCACCACCCGGCACCGTTCGTCCTCCTTCATCTCCCTGATCACCTGATAGCCGTCCACCTCCGGCATGTTCAAGTCGAGGAGCACCAGGAGATGAAGCGGGCGTTGCCGCTCCGCGTATCGCCCCCTGTTGAACAGATAGTCCAGGGCCTCACGCCCGTTGTGGAGCCGGACGATGGTGTTGGTGAGACCACAACGGCGCAGATTGCGCTCGATCAGCAGGGCATGAGCCTCCTCATCCTCCACCATCAGAATCGTGACAGGCTGGATTGTGTGCATGGCAAACGTCCCGATTCAAAGGTTGGGGGGGGCCGGGGGAGTCGTCGGCAGGGTCACGCTGAAGGTCGTGCCGACGCCGGGGGTGGATTCACAGGAGATCCAACCTCCAAGCCCCCTGGCCAACGCGCGCACATAAGCGAGTCCCATCCCCTCCCCCTCGGTATCCTGGCGACCGGCCCGCTGGAACAGGATGAAAATTTTTCCGATCTCCTCCGGCGCGATTCCCCTGCCGTTGTCCTCGACCCGCAGAACGATCCGCCCCTCGTCCGGTTTTTCCACCGCGTGGATGTGGATGACGCCAGGTCGCCCGGAGTCGATGTATTTGATGGCGTTGGAAAGCAGATTGCCGATGATCTGCTCGATGGAGGTGCGGTCGGTGGTCAACCGGGGCAGTTTTCCCACAGTCACCCTGATGCCGGACTCCCGGATCGCGTAAGCCAACGCATGGATATTCTCCTCCACGATCGTTTTCATGTCA
>JADGCR010000431.1 GCA_015228895.1 Magnetococcales bacterium | reverse complement strand
GGACGATACCGATCCGGGAGGGGCAGATGGGGATCATTGTTTGAAACTGTCCGACGGATCGGTCTGGTTTCGGGACGCGGGAGTCTGGCTGGATACGGGAGGCATCCTGAAGGGGGCGGACGGTCCCCAGGGACCGGCGGGAGTGAATGCCGGTGGCGATGTGGTCGGGCCGGTCTCTGCGCTTGGGGATCATGTGGCGCTTTTTGACGGTGCCAGCGGAAAATTGTTGAAAACAGGGGGTGCCCTGGGTTCGGGAGCCTTTGCTGCGGCCTATGTGCATCCCGATCATGTCGGGGATGTGGCTTCCAGCGGCGCTGGGGCGACGGTGATTGCCAATGGCGCGGTGACATTGGCCAAAATGGCCGACATCGATCAGAACCGTCTGCTGGGCAGATCGACCGCGGGTTCCGGGAGCGTGGAGGCCCTGACCTCCGCCACCGTTCGTTCGATGCTGGGCGTGGCCGAGACCAGCCATGGTCATGACGCCAGCGCCATCACCTCAGGGGTGTTGGACATCGCCCGGATTCCCGTGGCCGCCCTGGAACGGCTGGTTGCGGTCGCCGATCAAACGGCCCGTTTTCTTCTGACCACCGCCACCGTGCAATTGGGGGATGTGGTGAAGGAGAACGATTCCGGCCACCTGTTCGTGGTGGTGGATGAGGCCCATCTGGGGGATGGGACGGGCTATGTGCAGTATGCCTCCGGGAGCGCGGCCACGGTTCCGTGGAGTGGGGTGACCGGCAAGCCCGCCACGTTTCCGCCGGAGGCCCACACCCAGGCGGCGTCCACCATCAGCGACTTCGATGCGGCGGTGGCGGGCAACAGCGCGGTGGCGGCCAACACGGCCAAGGTGTCGAATGCGATCCACACCGGGGATGTGACGGGCGGCGCGGCCTTGACCATTGCCAATGGCGTCGTGACGCTGCCCAAAATGCAGGAGATCGCCACCGACAGAATCCTGGGCCGGGCCACGGCGGGAAGCGGGTCCGTAGAACTGCTCCCCTGCACGGTGGCCGGGCGGGCCTTGCTGGGGGGGGCGGACGCCAGCGCCCAGTTGACCACCCTGGGAGTGGACGCCATCGGGACCAGAAAGAGCAAACTGGACGCCACGGTGGTTCCAACGGTCAACGACGATCTCTCTTTGGGGTATGGGGTCGGGTCGGTGTGGATCATTCCCGCCGCCAACGCGGTCTACGTTTGCACGGATGCGACGGACGGGGCGGCGGTCTGGAATCACGGCAGCATGATCATCAAGGCGACCACCGGATTGCCGACCTATGTGGCTGGGGTCCACTTCGGGTCCATTCTGGTCAACACCTTCGACAATACGGTGCATGTGGGCATTCCCGGCGCCGCGGAGGGACCCTATTGGCAATTGATGTGGTCCTTGAATCTCAATGATCTGTTGATGGCCTGGGGGGTTGCCCCCGATGTCAATGTGGCGCGTCAGGATTTTGTTCATACCCCCGCCTCTCCCCTGGTGAGTGTTTCCGGGGTGCTGACGCTGCCCATGTGGACGGATGGGTATTACAATGGGGCGTTCGTCACGACGCTGTTCGAAGATGTCACCGCCATCATCGTGGCTCCCGGCGCCATCGGACCGGTGCTGCCGACACAATTGATGACGGCAACCCTGATTGTCACCCAGGACGCCACCACCCCCAGAACCCTCTCCCTGTCGTCCGGCTATACGTGGGCGGGAGGCGATGCGCCCAACATCGGCGCATTGGGCAAGCGGTACATCCTGCGTTTGCAGACCTTCGATCAGGGAGCCACCTGGTTGGTCTCCTGTCTGGGGTCCGCCGGTGCGGCTGGAGCGCCGGGGGCGGTATGGTATCACGGCTCCGGGATGCCTGACGATGGGAGCGGAATCCAGGGGGACAGGTATCTGCGGGGTGACAACGGGGCGGTGTATGCCAAGGGTGCCTCCACCTGGAGCGACACCGGAATCAGCCTGAAAGGTCCGACGGGAGCGAGCGGCAATGGATCAGGCAACGTGATCGCGGCCACGGAAACCACGGCGGTCGATCAAATCGTGGTCTGCAACAGCACGGACGGCACCGCCACCAAGACCAGCGGAAAACTGGTGACGCATGTATCGTTCGTCAATGAGGCGGAAACACGCTCCGCCGCCATCGACATGGCCGACAACGTGGTGCAGCGTCCCGAATTGAAGGACTGGGCCGAAACAGCTGCCGCCACCGCGGGTACCTCCGGGACCCAAACCCTGGACATGGAACTGGCCAACGTCTGGACCACCGGGGGGTTGACCGGCAATGTGACCATCGCCATCACCCATCCTCCCGCCAGTGGCAAGGCGGGCACGGCGACCTGGATTTTCACCCAGGACGCGACCAGCGCCAGAACCGTCACCCTGCCAGCCGGGGGGGTGTGGGCCACCGGGAGC
>JADGCR010000430.1 GCA_015228895.1 Magnetococcales bacterium | reverse complement strand
AAGATTGTCCCGGCCACGGGTCGCCAGACCATGATGATCCCGCATCACCAGGTCCACCTTGCGTCCCAACAGACCTCCGTCGGCGTTGATGTCGTCGATGGCCAGAGCCGCGCCCTGCGAAAATTCCAGACCAGCCAGTTCGTTCTCCCCGGACAGTTGGGCATCCAGACCGACCAGGAGGGTCTCCCCGCTTCCCGTTGACGGTTGCGCCAAAAGCGCCTCCCCGCTTTTGGCGAGGAGTTCGGCTCCCATCATCACCGCGAACTTGCGGGGCAGATGGGCAACCGGCGGGACAAACCGCGCCCGCTCCTCCGGGGTCAGGGTGTGCACCGTCATCCCGGCCTCGCGGACGGTCTGCAATAGCGCCTCCTCCCGACGCCCGTTCTCCCCCCGCACCCAGTGGGCCACCTCCCGCGCGACCTCCAGCAGCAGGTGTTGTTGTGCGCCGGAGAGGGAGGCGAGATGGTCGCGGCTGACGGCGAACAGATGCCCTGACCAGGCGTGATCGGTCATGGTCAGATGGGACTGGACCTGATGCAGCCCCATGCCGATCGTGGCGGGCAACGGATTTTCCAGACCGGCGATGGTCCCATCCACCAGGGCCTGACGGGTGGCGTGGTGCTCCACGGGGACGGGCAGGGCGGAAAACAGCCTGAACTGCTCCCGGACCACCCGGCCTTGAGAGACGCCCACGCGCAGAGCCACGAAATCCTCCGGTGTCCGGATGGGACGATTGGCGGTGATCTGTTTGAAACCATACTCCCAGAGGGCCAGCCCTTCCAGGCCGATCCCCCGCAACCTGTCGAGGAGAATCCGGCCCAACCCCCCATCCAGCGCCTGATAGAGCAACGCCCGGGACGGAAAATAAAAAGGCAGGTCCAGCACCTGCATGGCCGGGAGGTGGATGCCCAATCGGGCGAGGGGGATCAGCACCATGGCCAGTTCACCCCGTCTGGCCCCCTCCAGCATCTCGTCATCCGTGCCCAACTCCCGGTTCGGGTGGACCGCGACGGTCAGTTGCCCGCCGCTGCGGGTCTCCACCTGTCGGGCGAAGCGCAACGCCGCCTCGTGCAACCCCGCACCCGCCGGCAGGTCCATGCCCAGACGGGCCTCCCCACCCGCCCCGCCCGCCGGTGGCCCTTCCGGGGCCTCCTTGGCCAGGTCCTGGGCCAGCCAACGAAACGACAGGATGCCAAGCAGCACCGGCAGCACCAGAATCAGAACGCTTTGAAGGTTTTTTCCCCGCATGCCAGTGGCCTTTGAAATGACGGATCCGACCTGTCCCCTACCCCCTCATGCAAAGCGCTCCCACACCATGAGGCCCCAGATCAGGGCCACATTGAGCAACGCCATGAACACCGCGGCGGAACCCAGATCCTTGGCCCGCCCCGCCAGGGGGTGGTGCTCCGGTCCGATGCGATCCACCACCGCCTCCACCCCGGAGTTCAATAATTCAAATGCCAGGACCAGCAACAAGGAGCCGATCAGCAGACTCCGCTCCACCGCCCCCTGCCCCAGCCAGAAACCCAACGGCGTCAGGAGTACCGTCAACACCGCCTCCTGCCGGAAAGCCGCCTCGTTCTGCCAGGCGGCCCGCATCCCCAGCAGGGAATACCCGGTCGCATTGATCAACCGGGTCCATCCCGTGGCTCCAGGTTTCATCCCGCTCTCCTTCCGAACATGTGATTCATTCCATCACTCCCAGGGCCAGAAAACGTCGCACGATCCGCGCCGCCCGCCGCGAAAACACCAGTCCGACATGCATCAGGGGCAGGGTGGCGTGCAAGGCGCCGGGCAGACGGGTCTCCGCCACCGACACCACCCCGTCATTGGGCTTTTCCAAGCCCCAGATCCATTGACTCCAACCCAGGGGCAGGGTACCCGCCAGCACCCCCACTTCACGCCCCTGGGGAACACGCACCAACCGTTTTCCATCCAGGGCGTTCTCCAGACTTTTGCCCAGCAGACGCGCGCCAAGAGGCCAACGGGCCAGACGCTGGGCGGAAAACGACCCCAGAAAAGGGGCGCCCAGGGCGATCATGCGTCCAATGGGGGCCTGGGGGTGGCGTTCCAAAAGACGCAGCGCCACCAACCCCCCCAGACTGTGACACACCAGATGGACCGACCCGGCCTGGACACTCTCCATGCCCGGTCCAAAGTGTTGTTCCAGAAAATCCCACAACGCCGCGGCGTTCTCCTCCAGATCCTTCCGCACCGTCGGGTAGGAAAACCCCAGGGTGCGATAGCCGTAACGACGCAAACGGATCTCCAGCAATTTGAATTCCGCGCCATCCAGCCACAAACCGTGTACCAGCACCACGCTCTCCAAAGGCGATCTCCTTCCCTACTCCCTGATTGAGTGACCCCGACAGCGGGCCAGCGCCTCCATGCGGGCCGCACGCTCCTCA
>JADGCR010000042.1 GCA_015228895.1 Magnetococcales bacterium | reverse complement strand
TCCCGCACCCGTCGCACCCCCTCCGCTCCATGGCAGGCCATGGTCAGCCGGTGGGGCGTGTCTTCCAGGTAGATACGGATCAGAATACGATTCTCTTCCACATCCTCCACCAGCAGGATGTTCAGGGGGGGCCGGGGTGGCGGCGTCCCCGAGCGGGCCGCCTCCTCTCCCGGAACCTCCGGCTCCGGCGCCGTGGCCGGACGCAAAGGCAGCATGAACGAGAACCGGCTGCCCCGACCGGTCGCGCTCTCCACCCAGATTCGGCCCCCCATCATTTCCAGCAACCGTCTGGTCAGCGAAAGCCCAAGCCCCGTGCCCCCATACCGTCTGGAAATCCCGGAGTCGGATTGGGTGAAGGTTTCGAAGATCTTGTCCAGATGCTCCGGCAGGATGCCGATGCCACTGTCGGACACGACACACAAGAGCGTGTCCGGTTCGTCGCCACCCAGACCGAGATCCACCACCACCCACCCGCCATCGGTGAATTTCAAACCATTGCTGATCAGGTTGTACAGACACTGACGCAATCGCAAAGCGTCCGAGACGATCCACTCCGGCAACTCCGAATCGATGCGCAGTTCCAGGGAGAGACCTTTGTTGCTGGCCAGCACCCGCAGCATTTCGACGACCCCTTCCGCCTCCTTCCGCAGATGCACCGGTTCCGCGAGAATCTGCAACTTGTTGGCCTCCACCTTGCTCAAGTCGAGAATGTCGTTGATCAACAGGAGCAGATTGGTGCCGGCGGTGTTCAGCAAGGTGACGTAATGTTTCTGTTCCCGGCTCAATCCGGTATTCAGCAGAACCTCGCTCATGCCAATCACGATGTTCATCGGAGTGCGGATTTCATGGCTCATGGCGGCCAGAAAATCGCTCTTGGCATGATTGGCCTGCTCGGCTTCCGCTTGCGCCTGGACCAGCGCCATCTCGACCTGTTTGCGTTTGGTCACGTCACGGATCATGGCCAGCAAAAAGCCCTGCTCCCCCTGCCGGAACATTTGCAGGTTGGCCTCCGTGTGGTGGATGCGTTGGCCGGCGTCCCGGTATTGACCGTCCACGGTCAAACGTCCCTGATGCCGGATCCGGGCCAACAACGCCTGGACATCCCGTTCCTGACCGACGAACAGGCTGCAATCCTCCAGACACAACTCCCCCACCGCCTCCTCCCGCGGGACACCCAGACGTTGGAACGCGGTGGTGTTGCCATCTTGCAGCAGACCCGAATGGAGATCGAAAATCAGGATCTCGTCGCTGGACTCATCCAGCAGGTTGCGGAACAGCTTGATCTCCCGGTCCTGGACGCGCACCCGTTCCTTGTGGCGGAAAAGCTCCAGGAACACCTTGACCTTGGCCCGCAGGAACTCCGGGGGAAAGGGTTTCACCAGGTAATCCACGGCCCCCAGATCGTAGCCGATGAGGGCATGCTGATCATCCTTGAACACCGCGGACATGAAAATGATGGGGATGGTCCGGGTACGCTGCACCCTGGACATGAGTTTGACCACTTCGAAGCCGTCCATGTCCGGCATATGGGCGTCCAGCAGGACGACGGCGAACTCCTTTTTCGCCAGATGCAACAGGGCTTCCCGTCCGTTGCGCGCCAGGATCATCTCCGCGTCCAGGTCCGCCAGCAATCCGGCGGTGGCGGTCAGGTTGTTGTCCAGGTCGTCAACGATCAGAATCTGCGGCTTCATGGCGTCACCGTTTTCCTTTGCAGCCAGATATGCATCATGGACAACAGTTTGCGGGAGTCCAGCGGTTTGGACAGATAATCCGACGCCCCGGCCTCCAGACACCGCTGCCGCTCCCCCTGCAACGCCTTGGCGGTCAACACCAGAATGGGGAGTTCCCGCCATCCGGGACGGCGGCGGATCTCGCCCAGGAGTTCATAACCGTTCATGTCGGGCATCATGATGTCCAGCAGCACGATATCCACCTGGGCCTCTCCCGCCAGCACCTCCAGGGCCACCCGGCCATTTTCCGCCATGACGACCTGGCCCCCCCGTTCTTCCAACAGGCTGGTCATGGCAAAGACATTCCGGATATCGTCATCGACCAGCACAATGCGCTGCCCCTCCAGGGAGAACTCCGACCGGTCCGCCAGCTTCCCGCTGTCGGCGAGGGAGGGAGACGCGCCCGCGGCGACCTGTTTTTTCTCTCCGCACCGCAGATTGCCCGCCGCGATGGATTCCAGAAACCTCCCACACTCCTGGTTGAGAATCGCGGAACCGATGGACAAAGGCACAATCAGAAGCCCTTCCGGCCTGACGCCCTCCACCTGCTCCCCCCTGGGGGGTGCCAGGTACAAGGCGGGCAGACGTTGCCAGCACACCGCCATGCGCAGACGCTCCACCAGGGGAATGGAGGCGACGCCAGGGAGATCTCCGGCCACCACCACCGCCACGGGATGAAAGAAATTGGCCAGAAACAGGGCCGCCCCCTGGTCACCGGCCACGATCACCCCCAGGCCCAGGGCGCGGGCGCGTTCTCCCACCTCCCGAATCCGGTTGAAGTCCACCCCCACCACCAGGATGCTCCGGTCCTCCGGGCGCAGGGTGCGACGATCATCCCGGATGCCGTCGAGATCCAACTCCTGATGGTCGGCGACCGGGTGACGCTGGTTGGCCACGCTCCATTCGGACTGTTCGATGGGCAGGTAGAGGGTGAACACGCTCCCCTTCCCCTCCGTGCTGACCAGTTCGATCCGGCCATCCAGCAGCAGACTCAACTCCTTGCTGATGGCCAATCCCAGGCCGGTGCCGCCATACTTTCTGTTGGCCCCGTCGTCCAGTTGTCGGAACGGTTCGAAAACCTCCCCCTGCAAATCGTTGGGGATGCCAATGCCCGTATCCGCCACGGCCATGGCGATCCGCTCGCCGCTCTCCGGTGTGGATTGTACCACCCTGAAGACGACGGACACCATGCCGACCGAGGTGAACTTGATGGCGTTGGAGATCAGATTTTTCAGGATCTGTTCCAGGCGGTGCCTGTCCGTGTTGATGGAAAGGGGCATTTTCCCTTTGAGGGCCACCTGGAATTCCAACCGTTTTTCCCGCGCCACCGGGGCAAACAACCGTTCGAGACTGGTCGCCAGATCGTTCAGCTTGACGTGATCCTTGAAAATCCGTATCCGGCCCGCCTCGATGCGCGCCAGATCCAGGATTTCATCGATGAGCATCAGCAGGTCGGAACCCGCGGCATGGATGGTGGCGGCGAATTCCACCTGTTTGGCCGTCAGGTTGCCCGACTTGTTGTCCTTGAGCAGACGGGCGAGGATGAGCAGGCTGTTCAACGGGGAGCGCAATTCGTGGGACATGTTGGCCAGAAAACGGGATTTGAAACCGCTCTCCTTCTCCAATTGCCCGATGGTCCCCCGCAGCACCGTCTGATTGATGGCCAACTCGTCGGCCTGGTGCCGGGTCCGTTCCAGAAGCTGTCGCGTGGCCGCGCCCGTCTGCACCCCGGAGACCGCGCGGGCGATGGTGCCGCCCATCTGTTCGAGAAAATCCAGTTGATGTCCCTGAAAAGGCCGGGTGGCACCCAGGGCCAGCACACCTTTCAGTTGATCCTCGTGGAGCAGGGGCTGCACCACCAGATGGCGAGGCACCACCTCCAGGATGCCCGCGTCCATCCGCAGACACTCCACGGGAAGATGCGACCAGTGGATGGTTTTGCGCTGCAACGCGGCCTGCCCCATCACCCCGGCTCCCGGTTCCAGGATGGGGGACAGGGCGGGATTGCCGGCAACCCCGTGACCGGCGACCAGACGGAGGCGATTGTCGTCATCCGCCAGGTAAAACACCCCGTTGACCGCCGTCAGATGTTCGGCCAGCGTTTGCAGGCTGATCGCGGCGAGGGACTCGACATCGTTCACGCCCCGCATGGCGTTCTGAATCTCCCGGATACCGGCCTGCATCCAGCGATGCCTGCCCAACGCCCGGAAACAGGGCAGGTGGAACCACCACAGGATCACCGCCACCCCCCAGACCAGCCTGCCGGTCGCCTGGGCGACCAGCGCTCCCGACAGGACCGGCTCTTCCAATGCGGACACATGCCAGAACAGGGCGATCATCTCACCCAGGCCCAGCATCAACACGCCCACAACAACCCGGCAGGAGGCCCGGCACCAATCGACGACGCCATGCAATCCTGGTTTCATCTCACCCCTCCCCGGCAGCACGCAGTTGTTCGCCATAACGACCCAGCGCCAGAAGCAGGGTCCGTTTATTGATCGGTTTGCTCAGGTGATCGTCGCATCCAACCGCCTGGCACCTTTTGGCCTCCCCTGCCATGGAGTGCGCGGACAGAGCGACGATCAGCAACGGCGCCCGTTGCGTCTCCTTTTCCCATGCCCGGATCAGGGTGGTGGCTTGCAGACCATTCATGACCGGCATTTCGATGTCCATCAACACCAGATCGAACGGGGACTCCTGCACGCGCCGCACGCCCTCCGCCCCGTTGCCGACCAGGGTCAACCGGTGCGGGGTATCCTCCAGATAGACGCTGATCAGGGCGCGGTTCTCCTCCAGGTCCTCCACCAGCAGGATGCGCAGGGGATAGGGGTCCGATCCGGGATGGCGGGAGTCGTCTCCTTGAGCAACGTTGTGAACCGGAGGCCGAGTGACCTGCAAAGGCAGGGTGAAGCAAAACCGGCTGCCCTGTCCGAACACGCTCTCCACCCAAAGACCGCCTCCCATCATCTCCACCAGCCGTCTGGTCAGGGAGAGACCAAGCCCCGTGCCGCCATAACGCCTGGAGATCCCCGCGTCCGACTGGGTGAAATTCTCGAAAATCCGGGTCAGGTGCTCCGGTTGGATGCCGATGCCACTGTCGGCGACGACACACTGCAAAACGGGGGGTTGCCCGTCGCTTTGTCCAAGATCCACCACCACCCAGCCGCACTCGGTGAATTTTACCCCATTGCTGATCAGATTGAACAGGCATTGCCGAAAACGCAACGCGTCCAGGAGGATCCACTCCGGCAGGTCCGGATCCACTCTCAGTTCCAGCGACACGCCCTTTTTTCTTGCCAGGATGTCGATCATGTCGATGACCTCCCGGGTCTCCAGGCGCACGCAAACCGGTTCCGCCAGGATGGGCAACTTGTTCGCCTCGACTTTGCTCAGGTCCAGAATATCGTTGATCAACTGCAGCAGATTGGTCCCGGCGTTCTTCAACATCGTCAAATAATATTTTTGTTTATCGTCCAGCCCGGTTTCCGACAAAACGTCGCTCATGCCGATGATGATGTTCATGGGCGTGCGAATCTCGTGGCTCATGGCGGAAAGAAAATGGGTCTTGGCCTGATTGGCCACCTCCGCCTGCACCTTGGCGCGGGCCATCTCGGCCTGAACCTCCTTCTGGGCCGTGATGTCCGTGATGAAGCCATGCCACAGGGTGGAGCCATCCCCTTCCCGCTCCGGTACGGAATCCCCGAACAGCCATCGTTCCGCACCGTCCGGGTAGCGGACCCGGAACTCCTGTTGCCATGGGGAGAGGCTTCTGGCCGACTCGCGGATGGAATCCATGACGTTTTGATGATCCTCTGGATGGATCAGGTCCAGGGCGGGTGAGGCGTCTTCCCGGAGAGTTGCCGGTTCCAGGCGAAAGATCGTGCGCATGGCATCGCTGGAGTAAGGGATGCTGGCGTTGCCGTCGGCGCGATAGCGGAACTGGTAGATCACCCCCGGCAACCGGGTGGCGACCTTGTTCAAACGATGATACGCGGCATGGGCCTGCGCCTCGCTCCGTCCGCGTTCGGCCTGCAAGGCCGTGATCACCAGACTGACGACCGTATGGGTTGCGATATAGATCCACAGGATCAAAAGGTTGTGTTCGCCATTCAAATAAAAGGGGCCGTTGCCGATCGCCGTTCCCCAGGCGGACAGCACCGCGTCCGCCAACACCGTGATGGACGCGCCGATGACGCCGAACCGCATGGCGGACCACATCACCACCAGGACGGGAATGTATGCCAGCGTGAAATGATGGGACGACAGAAAGATGAACCAGTTCAGAGCGAGCAACAGCAGCGCGACGACCAGCGCCTCGACACCCTGACCCGTCAGGAACCGGCAGGTTTTCCGGGAGAGGGCGATCAGCAGGGGGGTTGCCAGAAGCACACCGATGCTGTCCCCCATCCACCAGATGACCAGGGCCGCGCCGATCCGCTCTCCGGGCAGTTCGCCCACCGACCACAACTGAAAGATACCATTGCTTGCGGAGACCACCATGCCCACCAGGGTCGCCCCAACCAGCCAGACCACATCGAGCTTGTCATCGAACTCCCAGTGAAAAGAGGAGCGCCGCAGGATGAAGGCCGTCAGCAAAGGTCCCAGGGTATTGCCCACCCCGATGCCACACGCCAACGGCAGGGACGATCCAATGCTCAAGTTGACCGACAAGGCACCGAAAAAGACCGCGGGCCAGAACCGGAAACCCCAACGCAACAGGGCCGCCACCGCGATGCCGCTTGGCAACCAGATCAGGGTGATGTGTCGCCCGATGGAGGGTAGCGCCAGGCCAAAAAGACCGGCGAGATAATAGGCCAAAGCCACCAGCAAACCTTGCGCAACCCATCGACTCACCAAGGAACGCGCTGCCATAATGGTCTCCCAAACCCGATGCGGAGCGATCGATGCCATGCTGGAAACCGGGTGACTCCCCGATCGGGCGCGCGGCGCAGGGCACGATCGTTCCGGTCGGTCGTCAAGCGTTTTCAATCTTCCCACGGCGGTCATTGAAAAAGACAAAACAATTTCTGCCCCGTCTTTTCGCCGCGTACATCGCATGATCCGCCCACTTCAGCAGCAGATCCAGACTCTCCGCGTCCTGGGGGAACAGACTGATACCCACGCTGCCGGAAACAACCACCCGGGTTCCAAACAGGTCGAAAGGTTGATACAGAGCCGCCAGGATCTTCCGGGCCACCGTTTCAGGGTCCATGGGCACGGTCAGGCTGGCCAGAATGATGGTGAATTCATCCCCTCCCATGCGGGCCACCGTGTCGGAGTTGCGCACGCACTGTCGCAGCCGGACGGCGACCTGGCGCAACAGCTCATCGCCGGCGGTATGGCCCAGTGTGTCGTTGACCTCCTTGAAACGGTCGAGATCGATGAACATCACGGCGAGATTTTCCTGCTTGCGGTGGGCCAGGGAGAGGGAATGGTCCAACCGGTCCAGGAACAGCGTGCGGTTGGGAAGGTCCGTGAGTCCATCGAAAGTCGCCTGATGACGAATGGTCTCCTCGGTCTGGCGACGCTCCATGAACAAACGGATGCGCTGTCGCAGCACGGCCCAGTGAATGGGTTTGGTGACATAATCGTCCGCCCCCGCGACGAAGGCTTGGTCAACGGATCGATCATCGCACAGGCCGGTCATCATGATGATGGGAACCTTGGCGCCCTCCGGGGTCTGCCGGATCCTCCGACAGGTTTCGCAACCATCCAGGAACGGCATGCTGACATCCAACAGGATCAGATCCGGCAGACCCCGCGCGCACACCTCAAGCGCGCTCCGACCGTGATCGGCGGACACGACATCATACCCGTTCTGCCGCAACCATTCAGTCAATGCCGCCAACATGCCTTCATCGTCATCCGCGACCAGGATGCACGGTCTCCTGTTGGGGACGGCCATCATCTGCGTCACTCATGCAATACGGCATGCTGCGCCGGGACTCGCATGGCAAAGAATGGCTGGGGTTTGTTGAAGGCGGCGCCATACAGCTCCAACGCCCGATGGGCCGACACACCCGCCGCGATCAACCGCTCGACCCTGGAGACGGCGCCGTCGAGTTTGCCGGACTTGCCGAGCGCCTCCAGTTCCGCGGCCATCTCACCCATCCGGTAAAGACCGATCTGCTTGCAGACACTCTTCAGGGAGTGGCTCTCCATGGCCACCTGTTCCGCATCGTTCTCCTTGACCGCCTGACCGATTTTTTCAGGCCTGGTCAACACCCCGGCCTGGAAATGTTGCAGCACGAAAGGAAAACTGGAACCCAGCTCCTGTTTCATTTCGGCCAGTTTGTCGAAATCCGGCAGATCGTTCCTGTCCTGTTGTAAGGTTTCCATAATCTTGCCCTTTGAATGATCAATCCCTCGTTGTTGACAGTCCGACGCCAGGACGGAGCAGCGCTTCAATCCTGCGCCTGCAGGTCATGACCCGGTGGAGACAGGGCACGGCTGACCGTATTGATCACATCGCCGATCTGAAACGGTTTGGTGATGAATGCAATCGCGCCGAACTTCCTGGCCACTTTCAGCGCCAGCTTCCGGCTCATGGTGGAGCCGCCACCGGACATGGCGATGACTTTGTTGGTCGGATGCAGCTTGTCAAGGACGGCGAGCAGCTCCAGCCCATCCATGTTCGGCATGAAAATATCGGTGATGATGAGATCGATATGGTTCCGGGCGATCTGCTCCAAAC
This sequence comes from Magnetococcales bacterium, assembly GCA_015228895.1. Next base: position 5,112 of record JADGCR010000042.1, on the reverse strand, counting down.
AGTTTTGACCACTGTCGGTCTCCTGCACCGTGTGGCCCGCGTTGCTTAACACCGTGAGCAGATACAAGCGTACAAGATCGTCATCATCTATGACCAGGATATGGGCCATTGCCTGCTCCTAAAAAAGACGGCTCGTGACTCTGCTCTGGCGGATCACGCGCCTTTTCCCCGGGCCGAATTCACGAACGGGTATAGGTGCGCATGATCTGGTAGCGTGACAGCGCGTGCTTGATGGAGCGCAGCAGGGTCTTCTTGCTGACCTGACCCTTGACCAGATAATCCTGCGCCCCCTCATCCACCGCCTGCGCCGCCTTTTGATCATCGTCCAGTCCGGTGAACACGATGATGGGGGTGTCCAGATGTTTCTGATTGATGCGCACGAAGGTTTCATCATACCCACGACTGTCGGACAGATTGAGATCCAGCAGGATCAGATCGAATTTGTGCCGTTCCAGAAACGCTTCAGCCTCCTTGAAGGTGGTCGCGTGGGTCAGGTTGAGCAGGGGCAGCAGAGGCGCGCTCTCCTTGCCACTCATGGAGTTGGCCAGCCAACCGTTGACGATCGCGAAAAATTCCGGCTCATCCTCCACGATCAGGAAATCAAGGCCCGTGTTGACCTGGAGTTCTCCGGGCGGCGGCAGGATGACGGGGAGCGGTTGGGGGTGGACGGCGTTGTGCGCCTCGGGGAGATAACCCATCTTTTCCATGGCGTTGAGAATGATCTCCACCGCGTGCCGGGGGTCGAGGTTGTCGCTGTTGAGCACCAGGTCATAATAGGTGCGGTTGTTGGGGTGCCTTTTATACAGCCCCTTGAGAAACCGGGAACGCTCCTTCTCGATTTCGGCAATCTTGAGTTTCGCCGCATCCCGGCCGATCCCCTCCCGCATCGCGACCCGTTTGACGCAGACCTCCCGCGACCCTTCGACATGCAGCCGGAACACCTGCGGGTATTCCGACAGGATCAACCGCGCCCCCCGACCGACGATCACCCCGCCACGCTTCGAAATGGCGTGCACCGTTTTGATGATGTTCCGGTAATAGGCATCCACGGATTGGTCCGGTCTGACAAACAGGGAGTAGATGAAGCTGTCAATCGGCCTGGGCAGTTTTTCATCCATCAGGTCCATCAGCTTTTTTGTGGTGCGTGTCTTGCTGGCCAACTCATCGATCATCGAATGTCCATAGCAGGGCACCTGGAGACGCTGTGCCAGCAGTTCGGCGATCTTGCCCCCGTTGGAACCGAAATTTCTGGACACGGTGACCACGGACGGTTGACTCGCCCTCTCCGGAGTCTGCTGATGGGCGACGAAAAGACCTGATTTGATCATGCTGCCAATGCCGGAACTGTTTTCCATGAGCGTTTCTCCGTGGTGATGCAGTGAAAACCGCGTGCCTTGTTTCTCGCCGTCCTCTCACCGGGCGGTCAAATCCAGTTGTCTGGCATGGGTGGCCTGACGTCTGATGCCATGCCATTTACGCACCTCTTCCCGCAGATGCGCCACCTTGTCTTCCGCCTTGTTGCGGTACGGGTTGGCCGACAGCAGACCTTCCAGATTGCGCGCCAGCGTCCTGGTCTGCATGACCTGGGCGTGCAACTGGTGCAGTCGGGTCAGGGCGGCCTGTTCCTCAGCGGAGAGAGTGTGGTATGGATGTTGCGAAGCATTATGATGCATGACGAACATTGCCTGTTTATCCTTCTGTTGTGATTGATATCCTTGCCACCGACGGTTCAACCTGATGAAATGGCCGGATGAATCGTCGGCGGCGCCCACTGTCGCGAGCCTCTCAATGCCAGAGTCTGTCCTCGAAAGCGGTTCTGAACTCCGGCCTGCGGGCGACGAAATGCAATACAACGGCTGCGATCAACAGCATCAGCCCGAACCAGACCAACAACGTCGAGGCGTGGACAAAAGCCACGCCAATCAGCAGCAGGCCCACAAGGGTGAGATATTCGATCACTGTTTCCATGGCATATGCTCCCGCGAAAGGGTGGAACCAAAAAAAGATCCTTGCCTGATCCCGACATGGCTTTTATGATTATCTACATTTGCTCAGTTTGCAAGAATTTTTTTGCAATTTAATCAAATTTTGCAAATTTTTTTAAAAACAACCTATCTATTTGGAAAAACGATGAAATCTTCAACCACCACCGAAACGGAACTCTTTGTCACGACCTCCAAGGCGGCCACTCTGCTGGGTGTTTCCCAGCGCACGGTCCACTACTGGATGGATCGCGGGGTCATCAAGGCCTGGAAGACGGCCGGAGGACATTGCCGCATTCCGATGAGTTCCATCAATCAACTGTTGGATAAGCGTCAGGTGGAACTGCTGGAATTTGACGGACCGATTCTGACCATCCTGCTGGTGGAGGATGACGAAAACCTGCGGGAGGTGGCCAAGGAGGTGGTCGCCAACTGGGGATGGCCCGTCAGGCTCGTCGTGGCGGAAAATGGTTTCGATGGACTGATTCAGGCGGGCTTGCACAAACCATCCGTGATCATCACCGACCTGATCATGCCGGCCATGGATGGATTCCAGATGATCAAAAGCCTCAAGGAGGCGCCGGATCTCAACAATCCGCGCCTGGTCGTGGTGACCGGACTGGACGATCAGCAGGTCGCCGCCCACGGAGGCCTGCCCCCCGATGTGGAACTGTTGCACAAACCGACCCCCTATGAACACTTGAAAGCGATCGTGCTGGATGTGCTGCATCACCACAGCCGGGGCAAATATGTGACCAGGAAAACGCGGGGCAGACCGCAGAACAATGCGTAGTCACCCCGACGTTCCCTCCCGCAACAGGTTCAGGAGGGTCCGCCGCACGGCCTCCCCTTCCGCCACCAGACACTCCAGAACCTCGGGAACGGGAACCTCCGTCCCTTCCCCGTCGTCCCTGTCCAGGCGCGACTCCAACACCTCGCAGAGTCTGGACAAACGGTCCGCGCCAAAGGCGACTCCCGTGCCTTTGAGCTTGTGCGTCGCCTGCCTGAACGCCACCCGGTCCCCGGCCCCCCACGCCCTGGTCACCTCCTGGACGCGTGCGGGCAGATTCTTGAGAAACAGTTCCACAACCCGCTCGAACCCGCCGCCGGTGGCGTCCCGCAACTGCGCCATCACCGCCGCGTTGATGGTCTTGGTCCCCTCCCGGTCCGACCGGCTTGAGAAGTCATGGCTGTTCATGATTTTTTTTCCTGTTGACCGAATTTTGATTGACAGTTATTGGCAAAATTAGCAATATTAGCAAAAATTGTGAAACAGTCGGATCGGTCCACCACCACCCATGCGGAGCGATCAACAACCTCCGAAAAAACATGACACATTCCACTCGACTGCCACCGGGACCACCATGACGCAACCATTTTCCAATATTTTCGCCCCCGGCTCAATACCAGAACTGCCCGGCCATGGTTTTTTTCCGGAGCAGATGGATTATATTTATTTCATCTATGGTCTCAGCTTCCTGATGCTCAGCGTGATCTGCCTGACCATGCCGAAAGAGGAGCGGGAACCCATCTCCTGGCATTTCCTGGGGAGCTTCGGACTGGTCCACGGCGTCGCGGAGTGGCTGGAACTGGCCACCATGGTGACGGGCGACACCCCTGTCCTGTATGGCGCGCGCCTGTTGTTGCATTCGGCATCCTTCCTGTTCCTGGCGGAACTGGCCCTGCGCGGAGTGGCATGGCACCGCGGTCGCGCCCATGTTCCCGGATTCTCCCTGGCGGCACTGGCGCTGACGGGAGCGCTCTCCCGGATCACGGGCATGGAGAGCTTCCCCGCCCTGATACGCTATGGCATTGCCTTCCCCGCCTGCGCGACCATCGCCTGGCTGATGTGGCGCGGTCTTTCCCACGCCACCCGCCGGCAAACGTTCTGGATGCGGGTCTGCGGGTTCGCCATGCTGGGTTACGGCGTCTCCAGCGGGATGGTGGTGCCTCCGGCCGACATCTGGCCCGCCACCCTGCTGAACTCGGAAATCTTCCAACTGCGCACCGGTTTCCCCATCCAGCTGATCAGGGCCCTGCTGGCGTTCATTCTGACCGTCTCCATCTGGAATGTGGCCACGGATCAGCCCGACAGCTCGCCGCTGTTCCAGAAACAGAGACGTTATTTCTCTCTGTTCATCAGCGGTTTCCTGCTCCTGCTGGGCGGCGGGTGGATCCTGACGGAGGTGTTGGGCGGACTCTATCAGACCGACCAGGCCAAGGAACTGCGCGTCAACCTGGACGCCCTGGTCAACCGCCTGAACCGTGAAATGTACGCCGTCGATGGGGGCGTGATCGCCCTGGCCGGGATCACCCACGCCCTGCTGGAACAACAACCCTTGACCCGGACGCAGCAGGAAGCCGCCGACCTGGCCGTGGATCAGCTGGCCGAAAGCGTGCAAGGGGTGGCCTATCTCCTGGACACCTCCGGAACGGGGATGGCGGCCTCCAACCGGGGCACCTCCGCCAGTTTCGTCGGCCAGAACTACCGCTTCCGACCCTACTTCCAACAGGCCATGGAGGGCGGGAACGGACGCTATTTCGCCTATGGGGTCACCTCCAGGGAACCGGGCTATTATGCCAGCGCCCCCGTATACGCCAAGGGGCGACAGCGGATCATCGGGGTGGCGGTGATCAAGAAGACCCTGCTCGCCGGCGAGTTGGGATTCCAACAATTTCCGGAGGTCTTCCTCCTCAACCCGGACGGGGTGGCCCTGCTCTCCGGCAAGGAGGCGTTCCCTCCCCAACCCTTGTGGCCCCTGCCCCCATCGACCCTGACCCGGCTGGAGGCGTCGAAACAGTTCGGCCCGCTCTCCCCGACCACGCATTTATTCAAGCAGGCGTTGACCGACAACCTCCGACTCACCATGCACAACCAGCGATACCTGGTGGGTCGTGTCGGCATTCAGCAGGATGGCTGGTCGGTGCTGATGCTCAAGCAGGAAAAAACCGCCCGGGTCAACCGGATGCTGGGGATCTTCATCTCCCTGCTGTTCGCCCTGCTGATGCTGACCTATTATCTGTTGTTGCATCGTGAAACCACCGTGCTCCACACCGCCAGAAGAATGGCCGAGGTCGCCAGTCAGACCAAATCCTCCTTCCTGGCCAACATGAGTCACGAGATCCGCAC
>JADGCR010000429.1 GCA_015228895.1 Magnetococcales bacterium | reverse complement strand
GGCGATCTCTCCCTTTTCCTTACTTCACGTGGATTTTGCCGAGCATGGTGTGATGATTCACCCCGCAGTATTCGTTGCAGACGATGCCGAACTCGCCGCTTTTGTCGGGGGTGATGGTGATCACGGTCTCATACCCGGGAATGATCTCCAGGTTGACGTTGGTGGGCTGCAGCGAAAAGCCGTGCAGCCAGTCCAGAGAGGAGATGTGCAGCCGGTAGCTCTGCCCCTTTTGCAGTTCGAGAATGGGGTACCATTCCCAGAGACGGGCCAGCATGTAGACATCGGACCCCGGAGGCGGAGCCACCACCGGCGTGTCGCCCTTGCCCTCCTTGCGGACGGTGTGAGCGGCAACCATCTTCTCGACCTTGGCCTGATAGGTTTCGGGCTTGGTGCGATACGATTCGTTGGAGAGGTTCTGGCGTCCGAAGACGTGCCAATAAGGCATCCACAGGAAGAGGATCAAACACCACAACAGGGCGATGACGATCCACATCCCCTCGATGCGATCCAGCGGCTGTTTCCACCAGATACGGTGGGAGGGAGGCGTAATGCTCATGAAGAAATCTCCGGATGAAGTTGACGAAGATCAGGCGGTCACGGCGCAATCGGAATGGTGACGACCTCCATGATGCCCCAGATCAGATAGAACACGGTGGGCATGACCACGCCGAGAAACAGCAGCAGGAACGGATTGTCCAACACACGCTGCATTACCGGTATCGGTTCTTCCCCTCCGGGTAGATCCCTCTCCTCTCTCATGCCTTTTCCTCCTGTAGGTGCAAACGTTTAGCGGACGATCAAAGAATGGCCGACAATACCTTCTTCCCGGGCCGGATGGGCTTGGCGAGGCGAGGGAGTCGGATGAAATTTTCAGTGTGCAGCCTAACGGAAGAGGCCTCGAAGAGGATTGATTTGTGTCAAGAACGGGCAAGAATTCGCTCCGGCTGTGTTTTTTCACACAGGCGCTCCCGGATGAAGTTGTCCGGATCAACTTGTCAGGCCGTTTCAGGTCAGGATATACTCGGATTTGACGCTCTGAGTTGCCATGGCCGGGTGATCGATGATGCCGGCAGGCGTAACTTTCTTTCCCTGGCGGATAAAAGGATGCGATATGGAAACGGCGCAAGATCCTGAATCGGGTCAACGGGAGTGGTGGTGGTTGTCGGCCATCCTCTTGCTGGCCCTGGTGCTGCGCCTGCACGGGCTGACTTTCCAGAGCCATTGGAACGACGAACTTCAGAGCGCGGTACTCGGCGACCCGGAAATACCGCTGAACCTGGTGGTAAGGCGCACCCTGCTGGACGTGCATCCCCCCCTGTATCAGGTGGTGTTGAGGGCCTGGTACCGGACCTTCGGCTACACGGAATTCGTCGGACGCGCCCTGTCGGTGCTGTTCGGCGTCTGCGGCGTCGGGGCCTTGTACTTCCTGGGCCGGGAGGTCGCCGGGCGGCGGGTGGGCCTCTCCGCCGCCCTGCTCGGCGCCCTCAACGTGTTCCTGATCGCCTACTCCCAGGAGACCCGCTCCTACGCCCTGCTGTTTTTGTTGTCGTCTCTCTCCTGGTTATTCTTCATCCGACTGCTGAAAGATCCGCTCTGGAAGCGAACTCCCGGCTATCTTCTCTCCACGATGGCCCTGCTCTATACCCACTACTTCGGGCTGTTCGTGGTCATGGCCCAGGGGATCGCGTTCCTGGGGCACCTGCGGGTCGTACCACAGCAGCGAGGGCGCGCCCTCCGGGTGGTCGGTACCTCGGGCGTCATCGCCGCCTTGTCCTTGACGCCGCTGCTGCCATTTCTGGTGAACCATTCGGCGAAAGACAGCTTCTGGATACCAAAAACCGAGGCCTGGTTTGTCGTGGATTACCTTCGCGTTTTCCTGGCCGGGGTTCCCGAAAGGGGTCAGGTATCCGCTCCGGTGAGTTACCAGTCCGTTCTTCTGATCATTCTGGGCCTGCTGGTGGTTTATGCCCTGTTGCGGCCAAGGCTGGAGGGGGAGCCTCGATTGGGATGGGGGGTGGGGCTGTTGCTGGCGTGGATTGTCCTGGCCTTGTCGTTCCCCTATTTGCGGGGTCTCGTCTCCCTGCCGGTGTTGACGCCCCGCAACGCCATCATCGTTCTGCCGGCGCTGCTGATTCTGGCCGCCATCGGCTTGGACGGTCCGCTTCCCGGATGGATCCGCAAATCCGGTCTGGGGTTGATTGCTCTGTTATCCCTGTATTTTCTCTTCGTGGCCTCGCGCAAGGCGATCAGGCCGTCGTGGCCGATGGCGGGGCGGGAGAAGGTTTGGGCCAGATAGTCCAGGGGGATATTGATGTAGGCCACCCCGGCGAAGGTTCCACCTGCTCCGTTGATGCGCCGCGAGAGGGGCACCACCCAGGTTTTGCTGATGCGGGCCAGCACCGGTTCGGCGAT